>JAIRZI010000042.1 GCA_031267295.1 Propionibacteriaceae bacterium
GTATGGTGCCGGGTGGTAAGTGATCGCGTGACGTATAACACCACTTTGAATAACTCTGATTTAAGTTCAAGGTTTACACCACCACAACCACTTCCGCACTAAAACGGCGAACTCGGGTTCCACTATGCATCATTCGGTAAACCTAGCTTGCGAAAGAACATGAAAAAGTGTCCTGCCCAACCTTTTCGTATTCATCGGCCTGCTTCGAGAGTTGGTTTGGTGTCGTATTTGATGAGACCGTTGGGTTGCGTTTGTTGGGTTTTATTACCGATATACCCCAGCAGGCAGATACCGCCAACAACCCGAACTACTGGTTTAATGCGTTGCGGGTGTTCCCTTGTTTGCTTCCAACGAGCGCCGTAAACGCGGTAACTCCAATAACGCTAACTCCAATCCAAGCGACGATAAACCCAATAACTCCGATGAGTGATGCCGCAACTGCCGTTAGCGGAATCGCCAGCGCTAATACGATGGACAGCAATCCGATAATCTGCCCGAAAGTGCGATCCCGCTGTTGTGGGGCGGCAGTGTAAATCGTTTTCTGCTTACCATGCCGGGAGGTTCGCACGACAGTTGCATAACTGGCCGACGGAATGGATTCTTCCGCAGAAAGTGTCCGGCGCCCTAAACGCTCATCCATTCGTGCCAAGAAAGACTCCACTACCGCATCTTCGTATTCAGGGTTGACTTGCCCCAATTCTCGGTAAGCTCCTAACGCAGCTTGGGCTTCCTGCCGAAACTCTGGGTCATTCAGAGTAGACGTTGGCAACTTAGGAGGCGGCATATCTGGTGGCACTTGAGGCTGTATCGGTCGGGGGGCTTGCCAGTACTGCTGCGATCCAGGCGTTTGCGTCATATCTTTACCATATCGTAAACCAACTAGCTTGAGCCAGCCATTATCAACTTTGTTTCTGGTGTTTCCAGTACCTATCTTGTGCGATCAATCGTCTACACTGCATTTGTGTTGGGATATTTTGGACCCGTTGGAACTTTCACACATCAGGCGTTGCTGGCGCTGTGTCCTGATGCGCCCGCCCGCCCTTACTCCAGCGTGGCTACGGCACTGCTGGCGGTGCGCTCCGGTGAAGTAGCAGCATCCGTCGTCCCCATTGAGAACTCGGTGGAAGGTGGGGTGTCCGCCACACTCGACTATCTGAGTACCCCTGGTGAAGCGCCGTTATCCATTCAAGCGGAAGTATTGGTGAGAGTTAGTTTCGATCTAGCGGTGCGCCCCGGCACCGCTTTATCAGCTATCCGCACCGTAATAACCCACCCACACGCCGGAGCACAATGCCGCGACTGGTTAGCTACACACTTGCCTGATGCCACCATCATCGAGCGGGGTTCCACCGCTGCTGCCGCTCAGGATGTCGCCAACCCAACCTCTGAGTTCGATGCCGCCATCTGCGCGCCCGTGGCTCGGGAAATGTATGCTTTGGCGGCTGCCGCTCGCAACATAAACGATAGCGACGGCGCTATTACCCGATTCGTGTTGGTGGGGCGTCCCGGCCATATACCACCGCCCACCGGCCATGACAAAACCACCTTTGTGGTGTATATGCGCGCTGACCATTCCGGGGCTTTGCTGGAAATCCTGCAACAGTTGGCCATGCGTGGGGTGAACTTAACCCGCATTGAATCCCGCCCCACTAAAACCACCCTTGGTTCGTACTGTTTCTCGGTTGATGCCGAAGGACATTTAGCAGACGCTCGGGTGTCCGGCGCATTGCAGGGATTGAAACGCATCTGCGCTGATGTAGTGTACTTGGGTTCTTATCCCCGCGCAGACGGAATCGCCCCCGAAATCGCTTACGGCGCTTCGGAAGCCGACTACGCTTCGTCTAAAATCTGGCTCGATTCGCTGCGCTGAAAACGCGCCATGCTATTTCACTTAGCGCTCTAACGATATTTTGTAACACTGTGTGCCTATTTAGCGCCGCCCCAACTTATCTGCCTTATCTGCCGTTAACTCACTCCCGCCGTCTTGCCGACTACACTTGAAGCCATGCTTGATGCCAAACTGCTACGCACCGATCCTGACCGTATCCGTCGTTCTCAATTGGTACGAGGCGACTCACTGGAGCTGGTAGATGAAGCTATCGCCGCTGACGAGACGCGACGAGCTACTATCGCTACCTTTGAGAGTTTGCGCGCTGCACAGAAACAATTGGGCACCCAGATTGCACAAACCAAGGGTGACGAAAAGGTCACGTTACTAGCACGCACCAAAGAGCTATCACTTGAAGTGAAAGCCGCACAAACCAAAGTTGACGCAGCAGAAGCGGAGTTCACCGCTCTGATGGAGCGCTTCGGCAACATCGTTATTGACGGCGTGCCCACCGGCGGCGAAGACGACCTGTATGTGGTGGAAACCAACGGCGTACCCCGCGATTTTGTAGCCGAAGGTTTTCGTCCGCGTGACCACTTGGAGATAGGCGAACTCCTTGACGGCATCGACATGGAACGCGGCGCTAAAGTGTCCGGTAGCCGGTTTTATTTCTTGAAAGGTCAAGTAGCTCGTTTGGAGTTCGCACTCATTCAATACGCACTCGACAAAGCACTTTCTTACGGATTCACCCCAATGATTCCGCCGACACTGGTGAAGCCTTCCGCAATGGACGGCACCGGTTTTTTGGGTCAGGCAGCGGCTGACGTTTATTATCTCCCAGCCGACGAACTATATCTAGTGGGCACAGCAGAAGTGCCGCTGGCGGCGTATCACTCCGATGAAATCATCGAAGCTGATCAGTTGCCGATTCGCTACGCCGGATTTTCGCCAGCATTTCGTCGGGAAGCTGGCAGTTACGGCAAAGATACTCGCGGCATCTTCCGCGTGCATTGGTTCGATAAGTTTGAAATGTTCGTCTACTGCACTCCTGAAGCGGCCAGCAGCGAACATGAGAAACTGTTGGGATTCGAGAAAGATTTCATCGCTTCGCTTGGTATCCCATTCCAAGTGCTTGATGTCGCCTCTGGCGATCTAGGGCTATCTGCGGCTCGCAAATATGACTGTTACGGTTGGGTTCCCTCTCAGGCGCGCTACCGCGAGATCACGTCCACCTCGAACTGTACTGAGTTCCAAGCCAGACGGTTGGGGATTCGAATGCGGGAAAACACTCAAGTACGCCCATTAGCCACTCTGAACGGTACGCTGTGCGCTATGGCTCGTATGATCATTGTCATTTTGGAAAACAACCAACAGGCCGACGGTTCAGTACTGGTGCCGCTAGCGTTACAGCCTTACATGGGTGGTCTCACCGTAATGACACCCGCCAGCTTAAGTAGTGCTACCGCCGTAGCTTCAACTGCGTAACGCCGCTTTCCAAGGACGCTGTTTAGTGGTAAGCGTCACCGCATCAATATTCACTCCGAGCGCAGTTAAAAAAACCGCCATGCGAATATTCAGCCCATTGTCGGTTTGGTGGAAAATAGCCAGTCCAGGCAGCTCATCCACATCGGCTGAAAGGTCGTAAGAATCCGGGCGGGAATCACGCGGTAGCGGATGCATTATCACCACATCCAGATTGCCAGCCTCGGCGAGTAGCGCCCGGTTCAACAGATCGCCGTTGGTATTAGCTTGTGCCAACTCGTGAGTCATGCGTTCGCGTTGCACCCGCGTGGCGTACACCACATCCGCATTAGCAACCGCCGCAATCACCGAGTCATAAACGCTGACGTTGTGCCCCCGTTGCCGGACATACTGAGCGATGCCCTCCGGTAGTTCGAGCGACGGCGGCGCAAACACTTGAAAGGTGATCTCTGAATACAAACTCAGCAATTTCAGTAGCGAATGCACTGTCCGGCCATATCGCAGATCGCCGATAACTGCGATCCGACAACCATCCACTTTCTTATCACGTACCGCTAATTCTTTCTCCAACGTATAGACATCAAGCAGCGCTTGACTAGGATGTTCGCCAGTTCCATCACCGGCGTTGATAACAGGTACGGTTGACGCGGCTGCGAATTGTGCCACCGAACCCACTTCTGGATGACGCACCACCAACGCATCGGAGTAACCGGATACCACCCGTGCCGTATCTGCGATAGACTCCCCTTTCGCCATCGATGAGAATGTGAAACCGGTGGTTGTCGTTACTTCGCCACCCAGTCGCAAAAACGCTGACTCAAAACTCAACCGAGTACGGGTAGACGGCTCAAAGAACAGGCTGCCGAGCATTGCACCGTCCAACACGGTACAAACCGCGCGACGTTTAGCGATCACATCCACCGCATCCGCCAGAGCAAACAGTTGCCGCAACCCCGGCAGATCGAACTGTGACACACTAAGCAGATGCCGCCCCTGCTCAAACGGTGGTAGTTCTGAAACTGCCGGAGATGTGTATTCATCACTCATGCTGACCTCTCAATTCGCGGTGGGCGCGTAAGCGCCGGTACGGGCTAGGGGCGCGCTGATCAAACAGCGTGTTTTTCGCTATCGCTACATGACATAACACATTTTCGACAACCTCATTGACTCTATCGCGTGTTGTCATTAGCGTGCTGACGACTCTCCCGGCGACCATCCCGGTTTTCGTCGCTCTAACCCAACAACTCAACGCCGCGCTAGAGCAAACAACAACCGTTGCAGTTACGCAACGGTGCAAAGGTGTTTAATCGCACTCACTGAGAGCAGCTTTCATAGTTGCTACATATTCGCGCAATACCGGCCCGGCAGTGGCACCATGCTCCGCGATCAGTGACACTATTTGAGAGCCGACGATCACCGCGTCGGCGTAACGTCCTAATTCGCGCGCTTGCTTGGGAGAGTGGATACCAAAACCGACGGCAACCGGCGTATCCGTATGTTTCTTTATTTCCGTTATGAGCGTTTCAAGGTCGGTGGTGATCTCGGAACGC
The DNA here is from genome assembly GCA_031267295.1 of Propionibacteriaceae bacterium. Taxonomy (GTDB): domain Bacteria; phylum Actinomycetota; class Actinomycetes; order Propionibacteriales; family Propionibacteriaceae; genus WRGV01. The sequence continues at coordinate 4,861 of JAIRZI010000042.1, forward strand.
ACCCCAGTGACACCCATGCTAGACACCAGATAACAAAAACCAACAGCATTTTTGGCGATAGTTTTTATGCGCTCAACAGACGTGGGAGCAAGCAGCGTGATGATAGCAACGCCGCACTGCGCAGCGATGTCTTTCAGCTCGCCCTGCTCCTCAAATGGCATATCTGGGATGATAAGCCCCGACACACCCACTGCGGCACATCGCTCACAGAACGCTTGATAACCGTAGTGAAAAACTGGGTTGAGGTACGTTAAAAATACCAACGGTGTTGCCACTTTTTCATGCACGCGCCGCGCCAACTCAAACGCTTTAGAAACTGTTGCTCCCGCTGCTAACGCCCGCACATTCGCCGCTTGAATAACTGGCCCTTCGGCGATCGGGTCACTGAAAGGAATGCCGATCTCAATCAGGTCGGCTCCTCCTGCCACCAGATCAAGAATGAAACTTTCACTGGCGCTAAGTGACGGATCACCCGCCGTCACAAACGCAATGAAAGCCTTACTAGCACCCCCGGAGAACGCTTTTGCGATGTCATTCATTACGGAAGCCTTTCTCTCGTTAACAACGAGCTAGCCATCACGTCTAAACCGCGATCTAAAATCCTGGAAAACGCTTTTGCCATATCACTCACTGATGAATCTCCCACGATAACGGGCAATAGCGGCTACATCTTTGTCGCCTCTACCCGACAGATTGATAACGACATGTTCGTTGCCGCTGAACTCATGGGCGATTCGCAAGACATGCGCCACTGCATGAGCTGATTCGATGGCACAGATGATGCCTTCGGAGCGCGCCAAATACTCGAACGCCGCCACCGCTTCATCGTCGGTCACCGGCACATACTGCGCACGCCCTATCGAATGTAGCCAAGCGTGCTCCGGGCCGATGCCGGGATAATCCAATCCGGCTGAGATGGAGTAAACGGGGGCAATCTGCCCATCGCCGTCCTGGCAGAACAGGCTCTTCATGCCATGAAACACCCCAACTGAGCCTTTCGCGATAGTTGCGGCGTGTTGTTCAGTATCGACTCCTCGTCCAGCCGCTTCACATCCGATGAGCCGCACCTGTTCATGTGGAATGAACTCGTAGAAAGCCCCAATAGCGTTCGATCCGCCGCCGACACAAGCCACCACGGCGGCGGGTAACGCCGCAACATCGCCGACAGCCCCAGCTAGTTGTGCACGGATTTCGCGCCCAATCACCGCCTGAAAATCGCGCACCATCATTGGGAAAGGATGCGGCCCCATCACCGATCCGAGCACGTACAGTGTGTCGTGTACCCGCCCAGCCCACTCGCGCATCGCGTCGTTCACTGCATCTTTAAGAGTTTGTGTTCCCGTGTTTACGGTGTGCACTTCCGCGCCCAGCAACTCCATGCGATAAACGTTCAATGATTGACGATGAACATCCTCCAACCCCATGAAAACTTCGCACTCTAATCCCAGTAGTGCCGCCGCCGTGGCGGTCGCCACCCCATGCTGCCCGGCTCCCGTTTCGGCAATAACTCGCGTTTTTCCCATCCGTTTGGCCAGCAGGCACTGACCGAGCACGTTGTTGATCTTGTGGCTGCCGGTGTGGTTGAGGTCTTCACGTTTTAGCCATATCTGCGGGCCACCCAACTGCGCGCTCATCCGTTCAGCGTGATATAGCCGGGACGGTCGTCCCGCGTAATCGTGCAACAACGCTTCCAGTTCGGCGTTAAACTGCGCGTCAGTTCGAAATCGCTCATATGCGCTTGTCAATGCGTGCAGTTCACTCATAAGAGTTTCGGGAATGTAGCGCCCCCCGAACTCGCCGTAACGTCCGACACTCATGCCAATTCACCTATCCACTTTCGTTATAGCGCATCCCCTAGGAATACTCACCTTAAACAACCTAACACCCGCACCAACCCGCCTACCCACCCCCGTTACAATGCACCCCCAACAAACACCCACCCCAACCACCCCACACCCACAACACCACACCAACCACCCCAAACCACCTACCCACCCCAGCTACAACACACCCGCCCCAAACACTCGCTCCAAACCATCCAACACCCACAACAACCTATCTCCACTACACACACCCTTTAGGAATACTCACTTCAAAACGCTCGGCATTTATAACAATTCACCCATCCGCCCCATGCTCATTGTGAGAAGACCGCTCAAAACTACTCACAATTCGCGCCAACTCGATTATCTTGGCAGCATCTTTCACCCCGTCAGTTTCTGCACCGCTGGACACATCAATGGCATAGGGGTACACAGCGTTCAAGGCGATATGTATATTATCCGCCGAGATACCTCCGGCCAGAAAAAACGGGCGATCAACCTGGGGGATCATTGACCAATCGAACACTTTGCCGCTACCTGCATCAGAATCAAGCAGTAGATACTGCGTGTCTAACTGTTGCGCTAACGCTACTGCTCCTGGTAGCGCCATCCGCACCGCTTTGATGATGGGGGTGTCCGGTAATACTGTTCGCAAGCGCGCAATATATCCGGCATCCTCGTGCCCGTGCAACTGAACCAACCCGATGGTACCGGCAACCACTAATGCGCGCACAAACTCCACTGGCTGATCGACAAATACTCCGACGCTCGCTATCCGTTCATTCAAATCACGACGCAACATAGCGGCCATCTCAGCGCTCACCAACCGCTTTGACGTAGCAAAAACAAACCCGACATACTGCGGCGCAGCGTAGCGTTCGTAAGCAGCGTTGACGTATGCCACATCCCTGCGGCGTTTTAGCCCACAAATCTTAAGGCGACACTGCGTTAACCCAGCTTGCGAATTGGACACAGCAGTATGGCGCTCCTGAACTAGCTGCTGCGAATCATTGGTCTGTTTCTTAGCAAGTACTACCGCGTGCGAAGCTCGCCCAATTGGCCGCCCCGCACCCGCACCCAACACACTCGCTGCACGTAAGTCACCTAGCAACGCCGTCTTGTTCGCAGCACGCATCAACGTCTCACCAACCAGCACTGCGTCAACTCCAACAGCACATACTCGGGCTACATCTGCGGCAGTAACTATCCCCGATTCAGAAACCAACAACACCTCGGCCGGCACTAGCGGCGCTAACTGTTCCGTTGTGCCAAGGCTCACCTCGAAAGTAGTCAAATCACGATTATTCACTCCGATTATCTGCGCTCCAGCTTGCAGCGCGCGTGTCAATTCGGTTGCATCATGCACTTCTACCAGTGCAGCCAATCTCAACTCGGCACAGAGTTTAAGGTATGACGCTAGCTGCGTATCATCCAGAATCGCCACAATCAGCAACACTGCGTTGGCTGATAGTGCGCCAGCTTGCCAAATCTGATACTCATCAATGATGAAATCTTTGCGCAACACCGGCAGCGACACTGCCTTAACAATCTCCCGCAGGTAATCGTCGGAACCTTGGAAGAAAGTGGGTTCGGTTAGCACAGACACCGCTGCGGCACCTGCGACTTCATACTCCTTAGCGATGCGCAGATAAGGAAAGTCGGGGGCGATCACTCCTTTTGAAGGAGACGCTTTTTTCACCTCGCAGATAAAACTCAACCCTGGAACCCGCAACGCCACCATAAAATCATTCACAGACATCTCTTTGATACCCGCCGCAGCCTGCTCCCTGCGCACCTCACCAGTTAACTCAAACCCCTTTGACGCATTAGCCACATTTTGCTCAGCCGTAGTAGCGTTTCGAGCTAACGCAATTTCGCGCAGCAACTCTAGCGGCGTTTGGGTGCGCTCTAACCGCACCCGCTCACGGGTGACAGCCACAATTTCGTCAAGAATCACTTATAGTCACCAACTATTTATTTGACAATTCAATAAATCGTTTCAACTGCGTCATCGTAGCACCTGAATCAATCGTATGCGCCGCCAGCGCGATACCTTCGGCGATGCTCCCTGCTCGCCCGGCGATATAAATAGCCGCACCGGAGTTCAACAACACCGCATCCCGTTTCGCACTGCGTTCACCATTCAGAATGCCTAAAGTTATCTCAGCGTTCTCCGCTGGGGTACCGCCCACTAAATCAGCCTTGTCGCACCGGGTGAACCCGAACTGCTCTGGAGTGATGGTATACGTGGAGAGCTTGCCGTCTTGCAGTTCACACACACTGGTAGCGCTCGATAGGGACAGTTCGTCCAAACCATCCAATCCATAAACAACCATCGCTCGTTTGACGCCGAGATTATGTAGCACTTTGCCCAGCGGCTCCACTAAATCTGATGCGTAAACACCCAACAACTCCATATTCGCGCCAGCCGGATTCACTAGCGGCCCCAAGATGTTGAAAATGGTACGAATGCCTAGTTCTTTGCGTACCGGAGCCACATAGCGCATAGCGATGTGGTAATTCTGCGCAAACAAGAAACATAGATTTATGGTTTTCAATATCTCTAGGCTCTTCTCAGGCGGCACGGTGATGTCCACTCCGAGCGCTTCCAGCACATCAGCCGCCCCGGATTGCGATGATGCCGCCCGGTTACCATGCTTTGCCACCGGAATACCTGCCGCCGAGACGACCAGCGACGACGTGGTGGAGATGTTAAACGAGTTGGCACGGTCTCCCCCCGTACCAACAATCTCCAACACATCGTCTTCATTCAACAACCGGATGCAGTGCTTGCGCATACCAGCTGCTGAACCACTGATCTCTTCGATCGTCTCGCCTTTGACGCTCATCGCGGTGAGGTAACCAGCCATCTGGATTTGACTGGCTTCACCTCCCATGATTTCATCCATCACCGTTTCCGCAGTTGCGAAATCAAGGTTTTGTCGTGACGTGGCTAGCAGAATAGCTTCTTTTATCATCTCTCGATTCTCATTTCACATACTCAAAAAGTTGGCCATGATGGTAGCTCCATCCGGTGTCATAATCGACTCGGGATGAAACTGGATGCCGTAAATAGGATAGTCCCGGTGTGCCACTGCCATCACTTCGCCATCAAGAGTACGCGCGCTGACTCGAAGAGTTTTAGGAAGCGTACTCTCCAACACCACCAACGAATGATAACGTGCCGCCAAGATAGTTGTCGGTAGTCCGTGAAATAGCAGTGTAGTAGCGTCAATAAACATCTCATCCTGTTTGCCGTGCATAAGTTTTTTTGCATACCCGATCTGCGCGCCATACGCTTCACAGATCGCTTGATGCCCTAGGCAAACTCCCAGAATCGGCGTTTGCGACCCTAACGCGCGTATTACGTCCTCAATAACACCGGCAGCGTCAGGTCTCCCATGGCCAGGCGAAATGACGATATGCGACGGATTGAGATTGGCGATGTCCGCTACAGTGCATTCGTCGTTACGGATCACTCGAATGTCCGGTTGCCCACTCCAGCTACTTTGCTGCCAAAGTGTACCGATTAACTGATACAAGTTATGACTGAAACTGTCGTAGTTGTCGATAAGAAGAATCATGCGGCAGCCCCCGCTACAGCTTGTATCACGGCCGCCGCTTTGTTGCGACACTCTGCATATTCGCTCTCAGGCACCGAGTCGGCGACGATGCCAGCTCCAGAACGCACGAACACTCGACCGTTCTTTTTGTAAGTGATACGAATAGCGATACAAGTATCGAGTTCGCCGTTAAAACCAAGGTAACCAAATGCACCGCCATAAACACCGCGTTTGATGCCCTCAAGTTCATTGATGATAGCCGCAGCACGAATCTTTGGTGCCCCGGACAACGTGCCCGCAGGTAGAATCGCCCCAATGACATCCAACGGACTCACTGCGCTGCGAAGTTTACCTACCACCGTCGAACCCAAATGCATCACATGGCTATAGCGCAACACGCTCAAGTAGTCGGTAACCGCGACACTACCGAATTCGGCTATTTTCCCAATATCATTACGCGCGAGATCAACCAACATATTGTGTTCGGCGCGCTCCTTGGGGTCGGCAAGTAGTTCAGCAGCAAGACGATCATTATCAGCTAGCGTTTCACCACTTGGGCGGGTGCCCGCCAACGGAAAAGTAGCGACGTAGCCACCGCGACTGCGTACTAACGTCTCGGGACTCGCTCCGGCGATCTCAATATCATCCGAAGCGAAGTAAAACATATACGGGCTGGGGTTGATCTCACGCAAACGCTGATAACTACCGAAAAGACTTCCCGTAGCGGCGGCATCCAACCGATTTGAGAGCACCACTTGGAAGATGTCACCCTCGAAGATATAGCGTTTTGCCCGCTCCACTAACTGCGCAAAATGTTGTTCATCAAACAGTTGCTGCCAAGGTGAGGTGAGATGGAGCGCGGGCATATCCAACGGTTCACCAGTTCGTAGCATCTCTTCTAAAGCATCTAATTCGTTAACTGCCTGCCGATAATTTTCTTCCAACGCCGCCGTATCGGCGTTGACAATCAGATACAACTTATGTTCATCGTGATCGTATGCGATCACCTTGTCGAACAGCAGAAAGTCAGCGTCGCGGAATCCGTCTAAATCCACAGCGTCAAGTTTCAAAGTCGGCTCAGCGTATTTGAAGTAGTCGTATGCGAAATAACCAACAAGACCCCCGGTAAACGGCGGCAGTTCTGGTATCACTGGCGCGCGGTACGCCGCGATTAGTTTTGTTAAATAATCCGCAGGAGTTGACGCTACCGCTACCGGTGACGGTGCCTTGTCACCAGAAAACCACCGAAACCGCAGTTGCCCATCCATGACGACAACTTCCGCTTTCGGATCGTAGCCCAGAAATGTGTAGCGCCCGCGTCCATTCTTGTCGTCTAGCAGACTTTCCAAAATATACGCCTGCGGCGAGCGTGCTTTGAGAACGCAAAACACTTCACTCGGATCGCGGGTATCCTCGTCAAGCACTCGCCACACCGGTACTTGAGAGTAACCGGCGGCTAATACTCGAATGGTTTCAATCCCCGCAGTCGCGACCATCTAACAATGCTACTCGGTTAACAGGAAGTAGTTTTAGCGGGGCATCACCTGGTACTCTCCAGCTTCTGCAACTGCTGCTGTGATTGTCTCCAAAGTAAGCGGGGCAGTGGAAGTTACGACGAGCCGGCCGTCGCTGAGCGTCAGGGCGGCATCGCTCACCTCAGGGATAGCTGACACCTCCGCTAACACATGTGTCACACAGTGCTCGCAAGTCATACCAGTGACGTTGTATTCGGTAATCACGGCGCTCCTTCCAGTTAGCGTTATTCGCAGGTTCCTTACAGCAACTTAGTGCTTTCGGTTGTTCCACGCAGTGAGCACATTGTAAGCCATTTATCTGTAAACCTTGAGTGGTTTAAGCAGTATAAACGAACGGGAAACGACACACGAATAATGGACGCTGCGCCAGAAACGATAAACTACGTAGCCAACACTCAATAGACCATAATGCGCATACGTTTTATCCACAGCAAATGTGCAAACTTGGACATTATATAAAGGTTGTAATACCACTGGCAATCCTTGCGTCAATGCATTGAAATACGAAAAAAACTAATTTGGCGACACGCCGATGGCAGTAAAGTACCTAGTCAATACGGTTTTAGCGGCAGAATGTCTCGTGTCGCACCCAGGATAGTCACAAGTTAACTCACCTCGTCCACTAGCTGTCCACCGGGGATGTCTAGTTTTCCACAATGCCTGTGCATAAACCGGGTTGCCACTGTCGGCGCGACACGCTATTTTTATGAGAACAGAACTGTCAGTGGGTTCCGCTTTACTTGTATTTAATGCTGCATTGCGACAACCTAAGAGATGTAGCTCGACGGCTAGAAGGTAGTGGACACCTGGACATGATTGACGAATATCGCGCTGAATTTGACCTTGAACCCGCCACTGACCGGGTTCCTCCCAATGACCCGTTGGCAGAACAGAGTGTACTTGGTTCCATCCTCACCAGCGCAAACGCACTCGGTGAAGTGTTGGATATTGTTAATGCTGACGATTTCTACCAACCGCGTCACATGCGCGTATTTGAAGCTGCCGTCGATATGTTTGCCGCTGGTGAGCCGGTAGACCCAATCACTATCGCCGCCGAGCTTGAGAAACGCGGCACATTAGCAAAAGCCGGAGGGCCGGTCTACCTTTTCGACATCGCCGCCGGGGTGCCCATTGCCGCCAACGCCGCCCACTACGCCGAGATCGTACGCGATAAGGCGGTATTACGTCGGCTAATCGAAAAGGCCATCAAGATCGCCCAGTTGGGGTATGAGGGGCGCGGCGATGCCAACGAAATTGTCGATCTCGCACAAGCGGAGATGTACAGCGTATCGAAAGGCAAGAGCACTGAAGATTACCATGTGCTTGCCGAACTGTTAGACCCTGCTTTTGACGAAATTGGCAAACGCATGAATTTCGGTGGCGGTGTGTCCGGGGTGCCCACCGGGTTTGACAGAATGGACAAACTCACTCACGGGTTACTCGGCGGGCAACTAGTGATCGTCGCCGCTCGTCCGGGGGTTGGCAAATCCACCTTGGCACTCGATTTCGCCAGATCTGCCGCCATTCATAACAACATGGCCACCGCAGTCTTCTCTTTGGAGATGGGGCGCAATGAAATCATCATGCGACTACTGTCTGCAGAAGCTTCGGTACGCCACGACGACATTTCATCCGGTAAACTGGGCGACGCTGACTTCCGCCGTATCAGTGACCGTTCTACGGCGATCAGCAACGCACCACTATTTATTGATGATTCACCAAACCTGACTATGAACGAAATTCGCTCTAAAGCCAGACGCCTAAAACAACGCCATGATCTTAAACTGATCGTCATAGATTATCTACAATTGATGACCTCTGGAGGGCGCGTCAGAACAGAGAGCCGCCAAGTGGAAGTGAGCGAGTTCTCCCGACAAGCTAAGCTGCTGGCAAAAGAGCTTGACGTTCCCGTGGTAGCGCTCAGCCAGTTAAACCGTAACGCTGAAACTAGACAAGACGGCAAACCCGACCTTGCCGATTTGCGAGAATCCGGTTCCTTGGAACAGGATGCCGATCTGGTGATCCTCATCCACCGTCCAGAGATGCACCAAAGCAAAACTCGCAAGGTTGAACTCGCCGGAACATACACCGATGCCGCAACAGAACGCCAAAGCGCAGACCGGCAAGGCGAAGCTGACCTCATAATCGCCAAACACCGCGGCGGCCCCACTGGTACGGTAACAGTGGCTTTCCAGAAACATCTAGCTAGGTTCGTAGATATGTCAGACCCCAACAACTGGCGCAACTAAAGCGCTCTCTCACATCCTCACCGGGTTCAGTTAAAACAGTTTCTCACCCGATGAAAGTCAGCTTTAACTTGACTCGAAACGTCCTGCGAGTAGCACTTTCTCGCCAAGATGCGGCACTACTGCGGTGATACCCAACTCTTTTCGTATGCGACGTGCTAACACTGGAGCACCTTCCTCACCGTGGATGCAGTAAACCATTTTCGGCGCAGGTTCTAGCTCTCGCAGCCAATCCATCAGATCGGAAGCGTCTGCATGTACACTAAAACCGTCGTCTAACAGCACTTCGGCTTTCACTGGCACATATTTACCAAACATCTTCAACTCGGTGGTTCCCTTGATGAGCGTACGCCCCCGAGTGCCGCTTGCCTGATAACCGGTGAAAACCACAGTGTTACGTGCATCGGGCAACATGTGTTCTAGATGATGCACCACTCGTCCACCGGTGGCCATCCCGGATGACGAAATGATAATGCACGGTGTACTCGGCCGGTTCAATCTGATGGACTCTTCCGTACTTAATACTTCACGCACATTGCGCATATTTGTGAAATCACGCGCCCGCAAATCTTCGCGCAGTTCGTCCTGTTGCGATGGGCTTTGGTAGATGCCTAGCGCCTTGGAACCCATCGGCGAGTTGATGAACACCGGCACATCGGGAATCCGGCTAGCTGCTTTCATCTGGTTGATGGTCAACAGCAACACTTCGGTACGGTCAACAGCGAACGCCGGAATCAAAACGCTGCCGCCCCGGGCGATAGTACGCCGGATCGCCGCCGCTAACTCCTCGTGTGGGTCTTCATCCCATTCTGGATGTTCCCGGTCGCCATATGTGGATTCGACTAGCACTACTGGCGCGCCCTGCGGTGTCTCGCGTCCTTTGAGTACCGGATGGTCATGTCGGCCTAAATCACCTGAGAACAGCACTTCGGCATCTGGAGTGCTCACCCGAATAGACGCGGAACCAAGGATATGCCCGGCACGGTAGAAGTGCGCTGTGATACCGTCCCCAAGATCGGTATCCACCCCAAAATCAGCAAAGCGGAACAACTTCATCGCAGCATCAACATCTAGCGTGGTGTAAAGCGGTTGCGGAGTTTCATGCTTCGAATAACCGCCTTTTGCCGCGTTTCGCGCATCGTTCTCCTGCAACTTCGCCGAGTCATACAACACCACTTCAGCGAGCAGTTCCGATCCGTCAGTAGCCCACACCACGCCCTGAAACCCTTGGTGCACTAAACGTGGAAGATAACCGACGTGATCCATATGCGCATGGGTGAGCAAAATGGTATCGATGTCGCGCGGCGGCACCGGGAAAGGCTCCCAGTTGAGTAGCCGTAACTCTTTCTCACCTTGAAAAAGCCCAGCATCTATGAGAATACGGCGCTCGCCGTACTCCAACAGGTATCTGCTTCCGGTTACCGTACCTGCCCCGCCCAGAAATCTAAGTGACGTTCGTGTGTTAGTCATACCACCAGTATTACGCACATTGGGCGCGTCGGGTACGTTTTACCACGCTATGCACACTTATGTGGAGCCGTACACCAACTTGCGGATCACCTCTTCTGGCCAGCGCAACGTGGGGGTGACGACTTCCCCCGCATCGTCTTTTCGATAGATGATCTCCGGCTGCCAAGTGTTGTCATAAACCGTGCATATTGTGCTTAATTGAACTAACTTCGGCAGATTTGCGAGAGTTTTTGTATAGCGTGAGCGTATCTTTTCAGCAGGCACATCATGACCCCCCTCCGCCACTCGTCTAGCAATACGTTGCGCATTCAGTTCCGGGTCTACCGTCAACACGAATATGCTTTCAATGCATCTACCAGAAGTAACTGCGCGACGCAGCAGATCGAGGTTCCGTTCGGTTGATAGCACCGTCTCAAAACTGAAAGGCAACCCTTCCGCTAGGCAATACTCGCGTAGTTTCTCCGCTTCTAAAGCCGCTTCCAGCATTGAGATACCCGTAGCGCTCGCAATATCGTCTGCGTTGACATACACACCGATGGGCGGTTTTGCGCTAACAAAAGTTGACTTACCGGATCCATTCGGGCCAGCGAAGACGAGAATGTCCGGTTTACTCACCACTCAAATACTCTTTACGGCCATCCGGGTGTTCTAGATATGGACACCGCAGTTCATCGTCATATCTGGCAATAGGAAGACCGGCGGCACGCTTACGCGACAATTCGCCGGCAACCATCGCTTGAAACCTGGCCTCCATCGCGGTGGCATCAAAGCCTAACAGTTCGGTGCGTCGCACCTTTAGATCAAAAGGAATACCTTGTTCAGCGACGAGACGCCGCAAAAACAGATTGATGCTGTCACTCAGATTCAGACCAAGTTTTTCAAGAACTAGTTCCGCGTCTGACTTAAGGTTTTTATCTACTCTCATACTGATGCGATCACTACTTACTGTCGCTGCTGCCATAGTTAACCCTTTCGCGTCCCAATGTATTGCCAGTGTACATCCAATGTGCGCGAAATAGCAACAAGGGTACCACTGCCGGGAAACTACAGAAAATATACTGACCGGCAACCGTACAACGCAAGTGTCACAGCAGAGAAAAATGCGCAATACTGAGATATGGCACCAACAAGTACACCTCAGTATGAGCAACTGACGCTTAACTACGATGGCGCAGTAGCCACCATCACCCTGAACAACCCGAACAAACGCAACGCTTTGTCGGAATCAATGATGAACGAAATCACCGCTGCACTCCGTGAGGTTGGTACCTCAGATACGTTGCTAGTAGTGCTGGCGGCTAACGGCTCGGCGTTTTCTGCAGGGCACAATCTCGCCGATCTGGTCGACATCACGCTGCCTCAAGCACGCAAACTGTTCAGAAGTTGCGTGAATATGATCGAAACTATCCAAGGTATACCCCAACCGGTTATCGCCAAAGTACACGCCGTGGCCGCCGCCGGAGGTTGCCAACTGGTAGCGTCCTGCGATTTAGTGGTGGCTGCCGACACCGCTACTTTCTCAATACCAGGTATCAAACGCGGTCTCTTCTGCCACACTCCGCTGGTTGCCGTGAGCCGTAACGTTGGAGCAAAACACGCCTTAGAGATGGCGCTCACCGGCGACTCGATAACTGCCGCCACCGCCGAACAGTGGGGTCTTATCAACTATGCCGTACCTGCTACCGAACTCGATAGCGCTGTTGACAAGCTAATTCATAGGATTATTGACGACGGTAGCCCGTATGCCCGCAGTCTTGGTAAGAAGCTGTTCTACGACCAACTCGGTGTCACCCAAGCAAGCGCCTACGACTTAGCCGCTGAAGTAGTGGCGCTGAACGCCGTATTGCCGGACGCTCAGGAGGGGTTCGTATCATTCGTAGAGAAACGCCAACCGGTCTACAAGATGCTACCGAATGGGTGAAGTAGCCATCCCACCCAAAATACAACTACGCTCCGTCGTTAAAACCAGCAACGCCATTTTAACCCCAGACAAGCCAACCACTTCTCCTAAGGAACCCCCACGCCATACCACCATGCACAACCACAACACCCCGCCCCCAGACGACTCAACCACGTTTACCAGAACGCAACCACACCCCGCCGTTAAAACCAGCAAAAATATGCTATCTCCAGACAACCTAATCACCTTACCTAAGGCACACTTACATCTGCATTTCACTGGGTCGCTAGACCTAGCGACCTTGGCTGAACTGGCACAGTCGGCGCACGATAAAGCTGCCGCCGAACTCATCAATGACGGTGCGCTCACCGTGCCCGCTACCGTCAAAGGTTGGTTTCGTTTCCAACGCACCTACGATTTAGCCCGCCGAGTGGTATGCACCGAAGCCGCTATGCGCCGTGTGGTGCAGCAAGCAGCGCGCAACGATGCAGCCGAAGGAGTCCGACGGCTTGAGATACAGATCGATCCCACTTCATACGCACCGCATGTTGGTGGCATTATCCCCGCACTAGAAATTGTGTTAGATGAAGCCAAAGCGGCGGCACACGCCACAGGCATACAGGTAGCGGTGATCGTCGCTGCTTCCCGGATGCGCCACCCGATGGAAGCACGCACGCTAGCAAGACTCGCCAGTAAATACGCTGGGCAAGGTTCCGGAGAGGTGTGCGGGTTTGGGTTGAGTAACGACGAGTGGGCGGGTGCCAGCGCCGAATGGGAAGGTGCGTTCCGTATTGCTCGCGCCGCCGGATTACCCGGTGTGCCCCACGGTGGTGAACTGCGCGGTGCCGATCATGTACGACAGGTGGTTACGGCGCTACACCCCCGCCGTATCGGTCACGGCATCCGTGCCGCCGAAGACCCGCGTCTAGTGGACGAGTTGGTTGCTTCTCAGGTGGCGTTTGAGGTGTGCCCCACGTCTAATGTGCAACTTGGCATTTACCCCAGACTCAACGCAGTGCCGCTCCAAGCTTTGTTATCTGCTGGAGCACAGATAGCTTTAGGAGCCGACGACCCGTTGTTGTTTCATGCCAGACTGAACGCCCAATACCAAGCTGCGCAACAAGATATGGGTTGTAATCTCGCTCAATTAGCCGAACTAGCGGCATCTTCAATTCGAGTTTCGTTTGCGCCCGATAGTGACAAAGCGCGCTGGTTATCCGAAGTTGCCTTTTGGCGAACAGCTCAGCTTGCGTCGAGCCAATCGAGTCCCCCCGTCATTGCGAGGAGCGTAAGCGACGAAGCAATCCAGAAAAGTAATTACTGAGCAAAAGATGGTTCTGTTCAATGAATCTGAACTAGAAAGACTCACATAAACGACACCTAAATAACTGGATTGCTTCACTCCCTTTTGGACACTCGCAATGACGGACGATAAGTAATCGCATGATGTATATCACCACTTTGAATAGCTCTGATTTAAGCCCAAGGTTTACACCACCATAACCATGTCCACACTAAAAAACTCGGGTTTCATATCCGTACCCCCAACCCCAAACAAAACATTAACTGCTAACACCACTCCCACAACCAACAACGAAGCTCTCATATCCGCAAACCCCGGTGAAGTTATCACAGCATTTGCCGACGCGACACCCACAATCAGCGGTAAACCTCTCATGCAAGCACTGCTGGAAGCGGCGCTTTTTGAAACTCTGTGATGAAATCTGCAATCAATGTCGCGCTGGCTGCCAACATGTTTACTCCCCACTCCGGGGTAGCAGTGCGCGGATGATCCGGACCATACCATCCGTTATCACTCACGTTCACTGAAAGTCGCGGCACGTTGATAGTAACCCCGCGAAACTCAACCGTAGAGAGACCATTTGCTTTTATTGCAGGTGTCAAATCGTAAGGCTCATATGGCGCTTCAATCTGAGATTCATCTACTAACGCGCGATCAATTCCTAATAATCCAGCGGTCTCCTGCCCACCGCCGTGACCACCTTTCCAAGCTGGGTTGATGTCCCAGGCCATCAGCCACCAGTTAAGACATGCCAGCACTGCACCTTTGCGTTGTAAATCCCAGCCCACCCGTTCGATGGCCTTTACGTTGCCACCGTGACCGTTGAGAATCACAAAATGCCTTGCGCCGTGCCGATGCAGGTTCTCACAGACTTTAGCGAGCACCTGATATAACAGTTCATTTCCTAAATCAACTGTGCCAGGAACGTCTGCAAAATATTCCGTCGCTCCATAAGGGATAGTCGGTGCTATCAGCACATCACTTGATTCTTCAATCAATTCCAAAATACGGTTCGGTGCCAGTGTGTCAGAACCGAGCGCGAGATGGCGCCCGTGGTTCTCTATGCTGCCAACTGCAAGCAGCACGGTGTCATTCGTAGTGAAATAAGCTTTGGCTTGCAGCCAAGTAATGCGTTCCAATCTCATAATCGCTCCTTAAAAGTTACCAATCAACTTCTGCATTGCCGACTTAAACGACGCATCAAACAATCTTCCCATGCCGCATCTTATGACGGATACCTCACCCACTCACAAAATACCGTGCAAGAACCTCACTTCACCCCCACCACGCGGGCAACAGCGCCATTTATACCATTTAACCGACAGAATCCTCCGCACGGAACTGACCACCGCACCCGCGGCACCTATCTTCGACGATGCATCAAAATACTGTCCGGTATGATACTCGCGGACGGCGATGTTTATTCGCTCTGCGTAGCGCCCGCAGTTGTCTAGCCGAGAGACTGCCACTGTGTTCAACGCGACGGGTGCGGTACAAGTAAACCGCGAACGGTATGTGCAACAGGTAGAGCGCCAGCACCAACAACATAGTGCCGAATGGTCGGGTAAATACTCCGGCGATCAGCAACAAAGCGACAAACAATAACCCTACCCTCACAGCAGGCGATGGCATATCGAGTTTCTTGAAAGACAAGGTAGGAATTCGGCTAAATGCCAGTACGGCCACCGCCACAAGCCAAAGTGCCAGCGCCACCGGGTGCGACCACCACCCTTTCCCAAACCCCAGCAAGGTAACCACTGGAGCCAACGCCAACCAGGAAGCAATTGGAGCCGGTACTCCGATAAAAAACTCTTTCAAGTAACCAGGACGGGATTCGTCGTCTAAGTCGGTATTGAACCGCGCCAGCCGTAGCACGATAGCCGAAACATAAACTAAGGCGGCAAACCACGCTAACGCCCACAATTTACGATGCTCGGTTTCCGAAATCAAAGTGTAGGTAACGATTGCTGGCCCGACACCGAATCCGATAGCGTCAGCGAGCGAATCTAACTGTTCACCCATAGAAGACGTAGCTCCTAAAGCGCGCGCCACTCGGCCATCACTGGCATCAAGTACCCCTTCGGCAACTATGAGAACCACCACCATGGCGTAGTTACCGATGATGGCGAATCGGATAGCTGTCACGCCGCACGCCAACGCTAACAAAGTCAACAAGTTAGGTAACATCGCCACCGGACGCGGGCTGCGTGGAGTGGTTCCATAGTGTTCGACAGTAAAACGGTGTACTCGCTTCGGGGGCATGTTCACGGTAACCTCGCTAAAATCGTCTCACCGCCCACTGCACGCTGTCCAAGAATGACCTGAGGTTGTGCAGCGTCTGGCAAATAAAGATCAATACGTGATCCGAACCTAATCAATCCATACAGTGTACCGGATGCCAATACATCACCAGTTGTGACATCGCACACGATACGTCTGGCAACCATTCCAGCCACCTGTACCGCCGCCACTTTCGTACCAGCCGCAGTTTCAATCACAACTGTGTTGCGCTCATTTGTTTCAGAAGTTTCTGGCAAATCGGCGGAATGGAACTGTCCAGATTGATGGTTGACGCTCACCACTGTGCCAGTTATTGGAGCACGCTGCACATGCACGTCGGTGATCGAAAGGAATGTAGAGATACGCAGCATCGCATGGGCGCCCAACCCGGATTCTGTAGGTGGCACCGCAAAATCCACCGCACATATCTCACCGTCTGACACTGCAATTACGGCGTTCTCATCCCCCGGTGTCACTCGCGCCGGGTTGCGGAAAAAGGCTGCCGAAGCAGCAGCAAAACCCAACCCTAGCCAGCGAAACGGTGCCCAACGAATACCGAGTAGGCTCACCGACAGCCCGGCAAGAATGAATGGCCGCCCAGCCGGGTGTACTGGGGGAATCGCACTCTTCGCCATTTCAACCACATGTTTTAACGTCGAGTTCGGTTCACCGTTCATCAATTTATTAGCCACCTTGCCAGCATATCCGAGAGATTGAATCTTCTAAACAATCGCTCGTAGACCACGAAGCAAAACTCAGACGGTAGACTGATCGCGTGGTACCCCCTGATGCCGGCCTAGTGCAACTGCTCGTCAGTAAAGGTGTTAGCGTGCCCGCTCCGGCGACAGTGTACGTAGCTCCTGAGGTAAACCTAGAGCACATCAGCGCCGATGGGGTGATTATCCACCCCGGTTGCCGTATCCAAGGCGAGCGCACCGTCATCTCTGCAAACTGCAAATTAGGAGCGCAAGCTCCGGCAACTATTGAAAACTGCTTTTTGGGAAACGGAGTGGAGTTCCAAGGCGGTTACGCCCGCGAATCGGTGTTCCTCGATGGTGTGACGATAGGTTCCGGGGCGCAGATCCGTGAAGCCTGTCTGTTTGAAGAACGCTCCAGCGTGGCACACACCGTCGGGTGTAAACAGACTATCTTGTTCCCCTACGCCACTTTGGGATCGCTTATCAACTTCTGCGACTGTTTGCTGGCTGGTGGTACTTCGCGAGTTAACCACTCCGAAGTCGGTTCCGGTTATGTCCACTTCAACTTCGCACCTACTGGCCACAAAGCCACTGCGTCATTATTCGGCGATGTGGCACACGGCGTATGGCTCACCGAACCAGCAGTGTTCCTTGGCGGTGGCGGCGGAGCCGTCGGGCCGGTGCAAGTGGGCTATGGCGCGGTTATCGGTGCCGGGTCAACTCTGCGCGCTGACGTAGCGCGCGAAACGCAAGTTATCACCTCAAACCTCGCAACAACCCACGATGTTAACCGTCACGCCTTCCCACGATTAGCCCGCCTAGTTTCGCACAATATTGATTATGTGGCTCAACTATTGGTGCTTCGCACCTGGTACGACACTGTACGCCGTACTTTTGCCGCAGAATACGCCGACTTGCTGCTGGAATCAGCGCTACGGGTAATTGACTGTGCTATCACAGAGCGTATAACTCGACTCGTGGCGTTCACCAACACCATAGGGTTGGAGGATTCCGCCAGCCGACAACTCCACGCACGGATAATTGACTTGGCTAGCTACCTCACCACTCAAGAACCACGACTAGATGTTGCTCTTGTCAGCCGTATCGTCGCAGGTAATGCACCATACCTGACCACCATTGCAAACCTCGATAGCGCTGTGGTAACCGCTGGACGAACTGCTCTCAGCACCATCGCAGCCGAGATTACCAGCGGTGCAAAAAACATGTTGCCGCTGTTGTTTGCGAATTGACTAGTTACTAAACCACTAAGGAGATCACTGATGGGGGCACTGTTCGGTACCGACGGCATCCGGGGCGAAGCGAACCACTACCCGATGGATGCTATGACGGCGTTCACGCTGGGGCAGGCACTCACTCATGTGATTCATCCGTTGCACCGCCCACCGGTAGTTGTAATCGGTAAGGACACTCGTATCTCCGGCTACATGCTGGAATCGGCACTGGAAGCTGGCATCACCTCTATGGGGGGCATCGTGCATATGTTGGGAGTGCTGCCAACTCCCGGTATTGCATATATCACGCAATCAATGCGCGCCGATGCCGGATTTGTGGTGTCCGCTAGCCACAACCCCTACACTGACAACGGTATTAAAGTATTCGGGTCGAACGGTTTCAAACTCTCTGACACACAAGAAACCGAGATCGAACGCCTGATGCTCTCCGGCGAGCTAGCCGCACTCACCCCACCTGCTGCCGATATGGGGCGGGCATATCGGCTTGATGATGTGTTAGGGCGCTACATCGTCTTTTTGAAAAACTCATTTCCTCGCTCACTGCGGCTTGACGGCATTAAGATCGCTATGGATGTTGCTAATGGCGCGGCGTATCGGGTAGCCCCGGCCGTTTACCGCGAGTTGGGTGCCGATGTGCATGTGATAAACGACGACCCTAACGGCTTCAACATCAACGCTAACGCTGGTGCGATGCATCCCGAAGTGCTAGCCGATGTGGTACGTCACATCGGTGCTCAAATCGGATTCGCATACGATGGTGACGCTGATCGGATGATCGCTATCGATGAAACTGGCCAAGTGGTGAGCGGAGATCAGATTCTGCTCATCAACGCACTGGAACTAAAGCGACAAGGACGGTTGACTAATAACGCTGTGGTCTCCACTGTGATGAGCAATCTCGGGTTCCGAGTGGCTTGTGAAGAACACGACATCAGCAACTATGCGGCTCAAGTCGGTGACCGCTACGTACTGGAACTTATGAAAGAAGTTGGTGCTGTCATCGGCGGAGAGGATTCCGGCCACACCATTTTTCTACGCCGCCACACCACCGGCGACGGTATCTTGTCTAGCCTGCAACTTATCACTTGTATGTTGAAAAGTGAACAATCGCTAGGGCAGTTGAAACAGGCAATGCAGGTGTATCCCCAAACCCTTATCAACGTAGCGGTAACCAGCAAACCAGACTTAGCATCAGTTCCCGAAGTGATGGCCGCCGTGTCCGCTACCGAAAGGAAACTGGGCAGCCACGGTCGAGTACTAGTGCGCTATTCCGGCACCCAAAACCTTTGCCGAGTGATGGTGGAAGGCCCCACACTATCCGAAACGGAATCTCACGCCGCAACCATCGCTGACGCTATCCGATCCACTATCGCTAAATAATCGCCGAAATTCATAACGCCGCTTGAGGTTCTCTCTACCGACGCTACGGAACACGCAACCCAATTTGGCTCGTTTTAGTTGACAAAGCAACTGCTGGTCTTAACCCTAAATATGTGACGCGCTTATGCGTTCAGAAGGGTACCTGCCCTGTTGGTAATTTCCCGCCGCTTGCGTTGAAGTTGCTAAGGTAGTTGGTGCCTTTGGTGGTGATTTCACTGGTGTTAAAAGAACCGTCAGGCAAACTGGTTAACTCCCCAGACTGGTTAAAGCCGATGAAGAAGCCATTACCAACCGAGTTAAGGCTGTCACTGAAAGCAAAAGAACCAGCAGGCAAACTAACCAACTTCCCATTCTGATTAAAATAGCAGAAGAAGTAGTTACCAACACTAATGATGTTGCTGGTATCAAAAGAACCAGCAGGCAAACTAACCAAAACCCCATAATAATTAAAGTAGCCGAAGAAGTAAGTACCGGTGGCAGTGATGTTGCTGGTATCAAAAGAACCAGCAGGCAAACTAGCCAACTTCCCAGAACCATTAAAGTTATAGAAGAAGTTATTACCAACACTAATGATGTTGCTGGTATCAAAAGAACCAGCTGGCAGACCAGTTAAAGCTCCTTGGGTATTAAAGTAGGCGAAAAAACCGTCGCCAATGGTGTATTTACCCGTACTGTCTGGCACACCCAAGAACGCTTGCAGTGGTGGCATTGCTGTAATTTTAATATCAAGGCCGCTAGTAGTCCCAGTTGAGGGTACTAGCGGATCATAATTGTAAGTGGCAAAAGTCCAGTACGGGGTGCTACTGCTTTGTGTTGTGAGGGTGATAAGGTACGTATTGGGCGTAGCGTATGTGTGTGTACCAGCATTAGTAGTATTACCGTCTCCCCAGTTCACTGTGAAGCCGTTAAAGTAGTCATTGATTTTTACGCTCTGACTAGCGGCGGTTGTGGTTACTGAGAGGACGATTATTTTGTTGTTGGTATATAGGGTAACGGGGGATTCGCAAGCGATAGTGTATCCGGGTTTAGTTACCGTAACGTTTATCGCTGTTCCATTTTCCCAAGTGCCGTTGACAGTGAGTTCATAACTATTCACAACGCTGCTACTTTTAGTTAGCGTTCCTTTTTGAATGTTTGGGTTAGATAATGTGATGTCGGCTACATCCAAGTCAGCAATGTCTTTATCGAATGTTAGGGAAATCAAGTTAGTGGTCATTGAATCTAACGCACCGTTCGCTGTC
Source organism: Propionibacteriaceae bacterium (assembly GCA_031267295.1). Lineage (GTDB taxonomy): Bacteria > Actinomycetota > Actinomycetes > Propionibacteriales > Propionibacteriaceae > WRGV01. The sequence goes on from JAIRZI010000042.1 coordinate 25,553, forward strand.
AAACTCTGACAGTTGACGAAAATGTTGTTGCTGTATAGGTTGATGGTTTGCGTTGCGGGAGTAAAAACGTAGCCCTCTTTAGTTACCGTGACATCCACACTGGTGTTATCCACCCAAGAACCCGTAATAGCGAGCACATAAACACCATCGCCAGCACTCTCACTATTCAACTCACCTTTTATAATCTCCGCACCAGAACCAGAAAACGAAATATCATCCGCACTCAACCCAGTAACACTACTATCAAAAGTGAGAGTGACCTCAGAACTAACTTCAGTGTTTGACACCCCATTAGCTACCGCACTATAAAAATTAAGAGGAGCATACAAAATCACACTCTGAGTTGCCGGAGTGACATTATGCTTCGTTGCTATAGCGACATTCACGCTAGTGTTATTCACCCAAGAACCCGTAATAGCCAGATCGTATGTAGAATCGTTGATTTTTGTTAATGATTCTTTTGTAACATCAGGGTTAGATAGTGTGATGTCGGCTATTGAAAGCCCACTCAAACCGGTAGTTTTATTAAATCTGAGAGTGATTTTAGAGCTAACAATATTGTGGGATTCTCCGTCTGCGCTCGCACTTTCGTACTCCACTGCGGTGTTCCACAGGAATGTTGCCATTTCTGAACGTAATACATTGTTTGCGGAACGGTATTCTGCTCCAGCAGTTCCAATGTATCCGGCAGTGATGCCCTCAGATACTAACCAGGCCATTGCTTTGTAATACCCAGCAGTAGTAGGCACATCGACGAAAGGAGACGAAACTGGCGGAGTAAATGCTGGAGAACCAGCGACACGGTACAGAAACGTTGCCATTTCTGAACGTGTTACTGAGTTACTCGGACGATACTCATTAGCATTTTTACCAGCATAACCGGTGGTGATTTTTTCTGATACTAACCAGGCCATTGCTTTGTAGTACCCAGCAGTAGTAGGCACATCGACGAAAGGAGACGAAACTGGCGGAGTAAATGCTGGAGAACCAGCCAACCTGTATAAAAATGTTGCCATTTCTGAACGTAAAATACTGTTCGCAGGACGATATTCCGCTGCCCCATCAGCACCAACATAACCAGAAGTAATTTTATGTGCAACTAACCATTCAATTCGTCCGAACAATGGATGCGTAACCGGAATATCAACAAAAGTTGCATCTGCTGGCGCTAATACGATTTGGGAAGAATCACTTACTTCCAACACATCATCAATGTCATTTAACGAAAAAGAGCCGGGGGGGGGGGGGGGGGGGTAAAATTAAAAAACCCCCCAAAAACAAAAAATGCAACAAACCCAACATAAAAAAAAACAAAAAACCCACCACACAACACCAAAAAAAAAAA
>JAIRZI010000071.1 GCA_031267295.1 Propionibacteriaceae bacterium
TGCCACATATTATTTACTCAGACACAAACCGTCTAAGCTGTTCAAAAGAATACCACGCTTTTTCATAACCGACCCTACCGAAAACCACCTCACGTTACACATATCGGTTACAAAGAACCCCCGAAAACACTTTCCGCAACGACAGACGACAAGTACTCACACACGGGCGAATATATCCCCACAACGTGCAACAACCCACGATGAATAACACTTAAATAACTGGATTGCTTCGTCGCTTACACTCCTCGCAATGACGGAGAAACTTAGGCACGCTACAGCACGATTACTCGTCGTCCACCACTGCGAAGAACATAAGACAGCACGACGCAACAACATACAACGTATCAAGTCCCCCCACCACTGCAAAGAGCACAAGGCAGCACGACGCAACAACACACAGTAACGTATCAAGTCTCCCCGTCACTGCGAAGAGCATAAGGCGGCGCGGCGCAGTGACGGGCGACGAATAGTGTAGTCGACCACATTTTCCGCAACACATGACTAGCTTAGAAATACGTCCATTACAGCCATTGTGAGACACCGGAATACCGTTATAAGACGGCGCATTTGGGGATTGATACTGGTAGGAGTATCACGGATGTTGCTCGCAGTATCAATGTTGGGATTTACCCCACACCCGCCGTAAAGGTGGTAGTGAGCGCACTATTACCTGAAGAAACGGCGAGTATGTAACAGAGTCTCGGCGCTAGCAAGAGCATCACCATCCAAGAAGACAAGCAAGAAGTTATTAACCAGCGTCCCCATAAGGATTCACTATACGTAACCCAACTCCGACGAAATCTTTCACATTCCTTGTTGCCAAAGTAGCTTTTGCACAAAATGCGATGGCTGCTATCTGTGCGTCAAGCACAGCGATAGGCAACCCTTTTCGACGGCGGGCATCCATGATGAGTGCATACCTATCGGCAGCGGCATTATTGAAAGGGAGCGTGTATTCGCTCATACCAGATACGAAAGCTGCAACAGCATTGGCAAGCATTGTTTTGCGGTGTCCATCTGGAAGCCTATGAACCCCCGCTGAAATCTCGGCCCGAGTTACCGCAGTTATATAAATCTGAGTGGGCGATGTCGCGGCGAGCCACTCGGAAAGCAGCAAAAAATCGTGATGAACTTCACCTTGCAGGAGCACCGATGCGATGTTTGTGTCGCAGACGATCATGTGTGGAAGATTTCTCGCTCATATTCGGGGAGAGACATAGGTATGTCGAACTGTTCTTCCCCCTTAAAGAACGCATGTGCTTCAGCCATGACGGCAGTTAATCCGCGCGGCTCAGAATCCGTCACTGCTTCTAGAATTGCCCGGATTTCAGCTTCCATAGAGCGACCGTGCGCCAGCGCCCGATGTCGCACACGATTCTTTGCTTCATTCGACAAGTTACGAATTGTGATAACACTAGCCACCGTAACCCTCCTCTTTGCACGAACCATGTTATCACGACATTTAATTAGTGCATTCATTGCATTCACATCTCTACGACGTTTCCGATTTAGTCGCTGCCGGGATATTTGCCACTCTTGACGGCCAACTGCCACATTGTACTAGTCAGTGTTTCCCCAGCTTCTCGCCAGAATAAAGCTTGCGGAGTGAGATCGTGCTCAAGGCAGAACGTTGGCAGTACCGGCAAGTAGCAACCGCACACCATGACGGAACCCCGCAGTATCAAGCGGGTCGGTGTTGCTGGGTAACACTGCGGCAACGATTAGTCGCTTTCGGGCTTGCTCTGCGGCCACATGCCCTAACACAAAACGCGCCATAGCAGCAGCAGACCAACGAGCGTCAAGTTCACTCCACCCGGCGGCCTGCAATACCGCACGCGGAGCCGTCGTCGGGTCAACGGTAGTTAACCCGGAAGCTAATGCGGCGCTCACTAGCTCGGCAGCATCGGTGTGCGCCAGCAGCACAGCGCGCAACTGCTCCATCCAACTACGCACCGCCAACCCCCAGCCGCCAGTAGGCAATGCGGGAGCATCGCTCAAAATTGCATCGGACACCGCCGCTAGCAGCGCCGTCTTGTTCGGATAATGCCAGTAGATAGCGCTGGCTTTCACCCCCAATGCAGTAGCCAAGTGACGCATCGAAAGTTCAGCCAAACCCTGCTCGTCCAAAAGAATAAGCGCAGCGGCAGCGATACTGGCCTTGTCAGCCACGACAATACTCCTACGCCCGCAACACCGCGCCGGTCGCAGCGGTGGCGGCAGCCACAGCAGCATCCCGAGCAGCGGTGGCTTCCGCTTCGGTGAGCGTGCGCTCCGCGTGACGGAATCGCAAACTATACGCAAGACTCTTCTTGCCCTCTCCCAACTGCGCGCCGCTATACACGTCGAAAAGCGCAAGCGATTCCAACAGATCACCCGCCCCAGCTAACAAAGCGGACTCCACCGCAACGGCAGGCGTGGCGGTATCAACCACCAGCGCCACGTCTTGCTTAGTGAGCGGAAACTGTGACAATGCTCGCACTTCACTGGCATGTGGAGCTTGCATCAGCAGTTCATCCAAGTTCAGTTCGACGGCGCACGCTCTAGTAGGAAGCCCTAACGTCTTCACCACATCAGGATGTAGTTCACCGGCATACCCCAAGGTGACGAACTCGCCATCAGAAGAAAACACTCCTAGCTCTGCGCAGCGCCCGGGATGCCACGGTGTCACCGTAGCGGCGCGACGCACCAACTCGATTCCCAAAGTCGTTGCGGCCACCTCGGCAAAGCGCAGCGCGTGCGTCCAATCCGCAGGTACCGCTGGAGTTTGCCAAGAGGGAGGCACCCAAGCTCCGCAGAGCAACGCGGCCAACATATGCGGTTGGGCAGGCAAAGATTGGTACAGTGCAGTGATTTCAGCATCCGACGGACGTCCACTCACTCCCGGAAGCGGTGTCGGTGCAGTGGAGGTGTCCCAGAACACCGCGCCGGATTCAAACAGTGCCAGATCGTCCAAGGAACGTGAAGTATTGCGATTAGCGGCCGCAACTAACCCGGTAAGTAACGTGGTGCGCAGATATGCCTGTTCCTCCGAGAGTGGGTTGGCAAGCCGTACTGCGCGATAGCGCACATCTCCAGCGCTAATATGCAACCCGGAAAGTTCCGCTAACCCGACGAACGGCAAAGTAAGCACTTCAGTGAACCCTGCGGTAGCCACTGCATGAACCACTGTGCGACGTAGCGTCTGCTCCCGAGTGAGTCCGCGTCCAACGTTCGCCTGTGGTGTCACCACTGGAATCGAATCGTAGCCGATCTTCTGGGCAATCTCTTCGACATAATCGTAAGAATCAATCAAATCGCGCCGCCAAGTGGGGGGGGCGCAAGTTAAGGTCTCATCGGAAAATGTCACCGTCACCCCAGAGGCGGACAGAATGCTCAACACCTTGTCGATAGAGATTTCTACCCCCAAAATGTTAGACGGTAGCGTTGCAGGGAAAGAACACGTCGGCGGTGTAGTCACCTCCCCAGCCACAGTATACGCAGCATCAATGACACCACCAGCTAACTCACGCAACAGTTCAGCACACCGTAACCCCGCCGCGAAACCAACCCCCGCATCAACACCACGTTCGAAACGACGCGACGCTTCACTAGCCAGCGCCAACCTCCGGTAGGTACGCCCTAAAGTAATCGGGTCAAACTGGGCGGCTTCTATAAGAATCTCGGTAGTTTTCCCCACGTCAAGTTCGGTAGTGAGACCACCCATCACTCCCGCCAAACCGATAGGACCAGAGTCGTCGGTGATCAATAGATCGTCGGGAACAAGTGTACGAGCTATGCCATCTAGCGTGGTGATATGCTCCCCTGGAACCGCTTGTCGCACCACAATAGAACCCACTAGTTTGCTGGCATCATAACCATGAATCGGTTGACCAGACTCATACATCACATAGTTAGTGACATCAATAGCAAGCCCCAATGAGCGGGTGCCGCAAGCAGCAAGTCGGCTAACCATCCAATCTGGAGTTGGCGCGTTTGGATCAACTCCATGTACGGAAAGCGCGCTAAACGTCGGACAATTCGATGACGCAAGCAACACCGGATAACCCGCCTGAGTGGCTGGCGGCACTGGGGTAGCGTACGGGTCACGAAACTCTAAACCGAAAGCCTGCGCCGCCTCACGCGCCAGCCCTCTAATAGATAAGCAGTATCCCATGTCTGGCGTAACGTCGATTTCAAACACCGATTCGTAAGCTCCCAAGATACTCAGCGCGTCTTGTCCGAGCAGTGTTGCGGCCAACGTGGCATCGAGAACCATGATGCCCGAATGGTCGCTGCCTAACCCGAGTTCATCTGCTGCGCAGATCATCCCGTCGGAGATATGGCCGTACGTTTTACGCGCAGCGATCTCAAACCCTCCCGGCAACACCGCCCCAGCGAGCGCCACTGCCACATAATCACCGGCAATAAAGTTAAGTGCGCCGCAAACGATACCCCGCGCCGGAGCGCCCATCGGGTTGTGCGTACCCACATCCACCTGGCACCATCGAATAGTTTTACCATTTTTCTGCGGTTCTTCGACGAAGCTCAACACTTGGCCTACTACCACCGCTCCGGTGATGGCATCGGCGGGAGTATCGATACGCTCCACTTGCAAGCCAACCCGGGTGAACTCCGCAGCGAGCTGTTGCGCAGTGACATCACTTGGTAAACCCGCCAACTCTTGAATCCAAGAAAAAGGTGCTTTCATAACACGCCTCCTGCGAACTGAGCGTCGAAACGCACGTCTCCTTCGACGAACTCGCGCAGATCACCCGCACCAGCTTTGAACATCACCGTACGATCTACCCCCATTCCGAACGCGAATCCAGAGTACTGTTCGGTATCTATACCGCACGCCGCTAACACTTTCGGGTTGACGATGCCACAACCCCCCCACTCAATCCAGCCTTCTGAACGGCAAGTGCGGCAAGGATGCTCGGGGTTGCCGACAGATTCGCCGTGGCACACGAAACACAACAAATCCACCTCGCCGGAAGGCTCAGTAAATGGGAAATAGTGCGGACGCATCCGGGTGCGAATATCAGCACCGAACAAGGCTTGCGCCAACTGGTCAAGCGTGCCGCGCAAATGCGCCATAGTGATACCTTTATCTACCGCTAACCCCTCTAACTGATGGAACACCGGTAGATGAGTGGCATCGTACTCATCGGCACGAAACACCTTGCCAGGGCTGACTACATACACTGGAAGTTCGCGTTCCAACAACGCTCTGATCTGCACTGGAGAAGTGTGAGTACGCAGTAATTTATGGCTACTCAGCGGGTCTATGAAAAGCGTGTCAGACATAAAACGCGCCGGATGATAAGGCGTGAAGTTCAGCGCATCAAAGTTCAGCCATTCCGCTTCCAACTCTGGGCCTTCGGCAACTTCCCAACCCATAGCCACAAAAATATCAGCCATTCGCTCCAACATTTGAGTGATGGGGTGTAGCGCTCCGGGGCGGTGTCCGGGGGTGGGAAGCGTAACATCAACGGTCTCCGCATGGAGCTTGGCGGCCAACTCGACGGCGGTGATCTGGGTGGCGCGCTCGGTAAACGCTGCCGCTATTTGACTACGCGCTTGACCAATCAACTGTCCGGCGGCTCTGCGTTCATCCGGTGGCAGATTTCCGATAGCGCCGTTAGCCATAGCTAGCGGAGATTTATCACCGGTGTGCTGATACTTCGCAGCCGCCAACGTCGCAGAATCGTTCGTTGCTGCGATAGCTTGCAGCGCGGCATCCAGTAAGGTTTGCACCGTCGCCGCATCCGGTACTACTGATGTATCTGGTGCCATAACTACGTCTGGCACTGTATTTTCAGGGAAACTCATCTGGCTCTCAACTTCTTTTCAACTTCCATAGCAGCAGCACTACGCAATATATAACGCTATCGACGGGGCGGCAGACGAACTGCTTAGTGAAACTAGCTGCTCAAGTCTACGCCGCAGGTTAGAGATGCACTTAGCCCAACCCACGAATGTTGCAGTTCAGGTTAGCCGATGGCCTTAACGGTGCATTGTGAACAAGACGATTAACGAATCAAACTGAAATCGCTCAATTCAGCACCTCATACGCAATGTGCAACTAACCAGTTCGCTGTGCCGTCGCGGTGGCGAAGAGACACACTGCGGCAGCAGCAGCGACGTTCAATGATTCCGCCTTGCCAAACATTGGCACTGAAACAACCGCATCAGCTTGCGCTAACACATCAGGGGGGAACCCCCAAGCCTCATTACCGAATACCCATGCCGTCGGAGTATCGAGCCGAGTCGTGGTGAGTAGTTGCCCATCAGCATCCGCAACCAGCACTTGCAGAGCGTTGCCGCGCGCCCAAGCGACAGCCGTAGCGAAGCTAACCCCCTGTACAACTGGCAGATGAAACAAGCTACCCACCGAAGCCCGCACTGTTTTAGGGTTCTCCGCTTCGACGCTACCGGTGGTGAATACCACCGCATCCGCACCAAAAGCATCAGCCGTACGAATGATAGTGCCGGCGTTTCCAGGATCACGCACTGCGGCGCAGATCGCAACTAACTTGGCGCCGCTCACGCTCGTCAACTCGGGACGCTGCCTAGTACAGAGTGCGAAGACACCCGGCGATGTCACCGTATCCGATAGTTGTTTGTCTGCTACCGCACTGATACTTACCACTTCGATAGCAAGCCGTTCAGCGTCGTAAAGTAGCTGCGTTAATGCTGCTAACTGCGACGCAGCTACTACTTGCGGCGCAGCTAGCTGTGATGCACCTGCTAGCTGTACCGCAGTTCCCGGTTTCCACTGGTCGAGTGCAGCTAATAATGGTTCCGCTATCAGCAGCGTATGGGCACCACCGTAGCGCACTGCTTCTCGCGTCGCCTGCACTCCATCTACTAAAAATTGGTCTGCTGCTGCGCGCCCTTGTTTGAGCATAAGACGACGAACCGAACTTAGCCGGGTTCGAGAAATCGGACGAACACCCGCCAAGTTCGGCTCACCGTTCATAGCGCGATACTAACCGCTAAACGGTAGACTGATTGGCTTTAGACAGTGCCACCAACTTGTTGAACGCTGTACTATCAGTGATCGCCAAGTCAGCAAGGATTTTGCGATCTACTTCGACACCAGCCACCTTAAGACCATTTATAAAACGGTTATAGGTCATGCCTTCCGCGCGCGCCGCAGCGTTGATGCGCTGAATCCAGAGCGCTCGAAAATCGCCCTTCTTCGCCCTGCGATCACGGAATGCATACACTCCAGAGTGCAACAGTTGTTCTTTAGCCTTGCGGTACAGTCGAGAACGCTGTCCCCGGTAGCCAGCCGCTTGTTCCAAAACCTCACGGCGCTTCTTTAAGCCGTTCACCGCACGCTTCACTCGTGCCATTTCTCTCTCCTTGCCTTGAAAAGCTGGTAGTGCTCAGATGCCCAACAGACGACGAGCTTTTTTCGCTTCGCCACTGGGCAATACAGTATCGACGGACAGCCTGCGGCTGCGTTTGGTCGGCTTGCTCTCATTGTGGTGAGCCGTACCGGAACGTTTGTGAACCAACTTGCCACTGCCAGTTACCTTGAACCGTTTTTTGGCACCAGAGTGCGTCTTCATCTTCGGCATCTTATTTATCCTTCTCGTTAGTTCTCGTAACCTGCGTAAGGTTACAGGTCAATATCCGGGTCCATATTGTCGGCTGGGCCACGTTTTTTCTTGGGAGTTTCTTTCGCTTTTTCAACGGCAGCGCTTCTAAGTTCTGCTTCTAACGCCCGGGTAGCTTCGGCATTAGCAACTCGCTCAGCCATCTTGGCTTCTTTAGCTTTCGATGCCTCTACCCGCGCTTCGTTCTTTTTACGGGTGGGGGCTAATACCAAATGCATGTTGCGTCCCTCTTGTCGGGGAGCTTGCTCTACGATGCCATCGTCAACCACATCATCGGCGAGTCGTTTCAACAACGCCATACCAAATTCTGGACGAGACTGTTCGCGCCCCCGGAACATGATGGTGATTTTTACCTTGTCACCATCCCTCAAAAACCTGACCACATGACCTTTCTTAGTTTCGTAGTCGTGGTCGTCGATTTTCAGGCGGAGTTTCATCTCTTTGATCTGGGTGTTCGACTGGTTCCGGCGCGATTCGCGCGCTTTCTGCGCCGCTTCGTACTTGAACTTTCCGTAGTCCATGAGTTTAGCGACCGGCGGGCGTGCTTCCGGTGCCACTTCCACTAAGTCAAGGTCGTGATCACGCGCCAAACCGAGCGCCTGCTCAATACGAACAATGCCGATCTGCTCACCATTGGGGCCCACCAGACGCACTTCAGACGTGCGTATCCGATCATTTATGCGAGGCTCGATAGCGATTGTTTCCTCCTTAAGTTACGAACAAAAACTTCTTTTGAAACGAGAAAAGCCCCCGTGATAAAACACGAAGGCAGTTAAGCACTTTCGTCCTTCCCGTACGACGGTTCCCGTCGCACGCGGACTGCTGTGCCCGCTCCGACCCAGCCGACCATAGCCTGCTCGGGTGGAAAGCTTAGCCACCTAACGGTAGCCCGCCCTCACTTCATCACGATTCACGATTCTGCGAATCAACCTTGACGAGTATAGCGCTCGCGCACTCAATCCGCCAAGAAATACGAGTAAACAGCTCATAGCAGTTCAGCAAATTCCGTTAACCGTTCGTGTACTTTATGAGCTTTTGCTACCAGTAACGCGGCTGGCCCAGCAACGTGAACCGTAACCGACTCAACCGGGTCATCAATAGTTGAGAGTATTTTTAAGTGGCCTTTCTAATCTGCGCATTCGCGCGGCACAACTCCCATCGCACTTTCAGCAACTATGCTGTAGCCATGCTTCCAGTACAAATACCGTGGAGTCTCACTGCGACGACTATCACCGCTACAGCGCTGCTCAGCACTATCGGTTCTGCATATTTACTGTTTGGTTGGTTACGCAAACGCAGTTGGCGAGTGTTGCTGCGTGGTATTGGGTTCGTACTAATGCCAATCGGATGCTATCTCTTAGGTGGAATGAACGTCGCCTACCGTGGGGTAAATGCGTTCTTCACTTGGGCGAACGCCACTTATCTTGACTCTAAACTGCTAACGGCCATCATCATCACCGGAGTCGGTCTCACGGCCTACGTCATCGGTAGCTGCTGGCCGCAAGTGCTAGGTGCAGAAGCAAAAACCCGTCGTACCATGCTCACCGAACGCCGCGAAACAAAAAAGGCCGGAATCGGTGTCATTTCCGGAGCAACCACACCCCCCAATAACCCCGCCACCCTCGGCCTGAACGGCACTCTACCACTCACTCCCGGCACTACTCCCGGCTGGAGCAGCCCCACATCATCACTAGAACCGTCATCCGCCACCGAAGACGAAATAGATGCCATCCTGCGCCGCCACGGTATCCAGTAACCCACTGCTCAATTCGTAGTTGCGTAAGCGTTGGAGGTTGCTTTTGAATCTCACAGTCGGCAGGCGGATAGTTCGGTAATTAGGATTCCTCTGGCACCTAGTTCGTAGAGGGAATCCATAAGTTGATGTTGCTGGACTCGCGGCACCAACGCTCGCACCGCCACCCAACCGCTACGAGTGATCGGCGACACCGTGGGAGCCTCAATTCCGGGAGTCAGTTCAGCCGCCTGCGCCACTAAAAACTCTGGAATGTCATAATCGATAAGCACATAATCACGAGCCACCATCACCCCGGAAAGTCGTGCTTGCAGTTGCCGGAACGCAACCTCGTCAACAACTGAACCCAGACGACGAATCAAAATAGCTTCCGACACCAGCAACGGATCACCCACCAACTCCAACCCCGCCTTGCGTAACGTAGTGCCAGTATCCACCACATCAGCAATAGCATCCGCTACCCCTAAACGCACCGCCGACTCAACAGCACCATCAAGCTTAATAACCCGAGCATCACAAACATGATCCGCTAAATAACACCGCAACAAACCAGGATAAGCGGTAGCAATTCGTTTGCCGCTAAGATTAGCGACGTTCAACCCAGAACCCACTGGAACCGCGAACCGGAAACGCGAGCTGCCAAAACCTAACGCCATGATCTCCTGAGCATCGGCACCGGAATCAATCAGCATATCTCGCCCAGTGATACCCAGATCAAGCGTGCCCTCTCCCACATACACCGCAATGTCGCGGGGTCGCAAGTAGTAGAACTCTATGGCGTTCTCGGCATCAAATAACACCAATTCTTTAGAGTCGCTGCGTTGCCGATAACCCGCTTCACGCAGAAACTCGGCGGCGGCATCCGCCAAAATACCTTTGTTTGGTACCGCGATCTTCAACACATTTTCACTCATATTCGTCCTCCCAATAGCAGTAACTAGCGACAACCTTGAACCCGCTTAACCTGATTCGCTTTGTTTTCCCGCGCTCACAAGTAGCGATAGACATCTTCGAGAGTTAACCCTTTAGCGATCATCATGGTTTGCACATGATAAAGCAACTGCGAAATCTCTTCGGCGGCGGCAGCGTCTGACTCATACTCACACGCCATCCACACCTCGGCGGCCTCTTCAACAATCTTCTTACCGATAGCATGAACTCCAGCATCCAAACGTACGACGGTGTTACTACCGACCGGACGCGATTGCGCAATATGGCACAGTTCGTTCCAAAGTTCTTCAAACGTCTTACTCACGAACCTAGAGCCTAATGCACCAACTCGCTATCGTCTCACCACACTCTCCAACTAAGCAAGATGCGCCCAAGCAGTTAGTTATCGCCGCGCTGGGAAAACCGTAAAGTTACCCGGCTAAACGTTGCCAAAGGAATCCGAACTGTTTAGCGAATGCTTGAGCGGTCTGTAAACCAGTAGCTGAACCGGCATGTCCGCCCTCTGTCGTCTCAAAATAGTTGACATCTTTACCAGAATCCTCCAGTAACGCCGTCATTTTGCGGGCATGTCCCGGGTGAACCCGATCATCTTTTGTTGATGTCCAGATGAGAATTGACGGGTAATCGTCACGGGCGGCATCGAATAAATGATACGGCGAAAAAGTGCGGATAAACTCCCAATCTGTTGCTAAATCCGGGTCGCCAAACTCGGCCATCCACGATGCCCCAGCGAGCAGGTGCGAATAGCGCAACATATCGAGCAGTGGCACTCCGCACACCACGGCAGCAAACAGTTCTGGATATTTGGTATACATCATGCCCATCAGCAAACCACCATTAGAGCGTCCTTGAGCGCCCAAATGAGCCGACGTAGTGATGCCAGACGCTACCAGATCACGCGCGATGGCGGAGAAATCCTCATAGGCATGGTGTCGCTTTTCACGCAACGCGCTGTGATGCCACACTGAGCCATACTCACCGCCGCCCCGAATGCAAGCCGCCGCATACACGCCACCACGCGCCAACCAGGCAGCGCCAACGACGGGGTTGTATGCCGAGAGTACCGCGATCTCGAAACCACCATAACCCCAAAGTAGCGTTGGCTGTACTCCAGCACTCCCCGATAGCTGGTCTGGACATCCTACCAACCAGTACGGCACTCTGGTGCCGTCAACAGAGTTGACAAAACGTTGTTCCACCGTAAGTCCGGTACTGTCGAACAACTCTGGGGCTGTTTTGCGCACCGTAGGACTGCCACCGGTAACTGAAATGCGAGTTAGGGTCGGCGGGGTGAGAAATCCAGTGGTAGTAACCCAGATGTCATCAGAATCGAAAGTATCTACTGCCGCTATCTGCACGCTGACGTACGGATCGCCAATATCAAGATAAATAGCAGAACACTGATTGCTACTGTGCTGCTGGTGAGTTGCACAGTTGGGGGCTGCTTGCGTTATAGCTGCTAGGTTTCCGGCGTGAACCGTAAAGCCACCAGAGTGCTCGATTTGATTCCCCACCGGCAGCTTCGATTCAAGCAACATTTCCCCACCCCATCGGTCTGAACCATTATTCGGCACGGCGATCACCTGCACCCGGCTTTTCACATCGTCCAGCAAGTTCAGTACCAGATGTTGCGCCGTCCAGACATAAGCGTCTAGTGAAACGGTTTGTGTCGGCTCGAACAATACTTGAAAAGAACCGGTTCCAGCCAGCAGGGCATCCACTGGAATGACTAACAATGACCCAGCGCGATAACTGTACTTAGCTGTTGTCCAATCGTCGCGGAGCCGCACCGTGACCCAGGCTTTATGAAACTCCACTTCGGCGGTGTCCGGCACGTCGATACGAGTGAGACTCTGTTGCGCGGTACCGACAGCATCCACCAAATAAGTTTGGCTGCTGTAGAAGCCGATACGGCGCTCCACAACGTCACGCTCAAAACCGGAATCAGTGAGCCGGAACGCACCGACGGCCATGTCGCTTACTTCACCCTCAAATACGACAACTGCCTCAGCAAGCGCTACGCCGCGCGGCCAATATTTAACGATACGCGGATAACCGGACGGAGTCATGGAATCCGCCCCAAAATCGGTGTAGACGAACACCGCGTCTGACCCCGCCCAAGCCAAACCACCTTTAGATTGCGCTCGCTCGAAACCACCTGCGGTAGCTGGCACGAAACGCAGTGTCAACATGTCGAATTCGCGGGTGATGTCAGCATCGTTGCCGTCGGGCGATAGTGCGATAAGCGCGCGAGAATACGCCACCCCATCAACCGGTTCGCGCTGTATGGCGGCACCATGCCACACATAACCAACGTTTTCCGCTACCGATAACGCATCGAGATCAAGTAGCGGCTCCCACTGCGGGGTGGCGGTGGCGTACGATTCTGGAGTGGTACGCCGCCATAGCCCACGGGGATGGGCGCGATCTGTCCAGAAGTTGTAGTACGCACCAGCAATCAGCTCCACCACTGGAATACGTTCATCAGAATCCAACACTTGCGCCAACTCAGCGATCAACTCCCCTTGATCGCCTAAAAGTTCATCAGTTTTTGCGGTGCGAATAGCCGCCCACTCCAACGCTCGCGGGTCGTCAACCTCCTCTAGCCAAGCGTATGGGTCTGGTTTTCTCGGATCGAGCGGGGTTTTAGGAACACATTTCTTAACATTAAGTAGCTGTTGCGATGAACAAGACGGTAGCCCGGTTTGCGCTGCTACTAATGTTGCTTGTTTGCTTAGTGCTTTCGGGTAAATGCCCCCGTCATTATTCATAACATCCGACTTTACTCGCCCCCGCTGATCGCATCGGGATGCCCACACTCCAGCTAGAAGCGCAACACCTGTCTTGATGTGTATCGAACTACCAAAAGCGTGAGGAGTCGAATGCCCTATCCTTACTTTTTTGACGCGCTTATACACGCTCGCAAAACTTGGGAATATCCCGACTTTAATTTGTGTTTTTCTAAATATGAGCAACGCATTACGCTAAAGGTGGGCGCGTTGCCACCTATCCGCTCAACCGCAAGGAGTTAAATCATGTCCCCTAAGAGCATCCCCGCATTGCAAGCTACCCTCACCGACCTCATTGACCTAGCGCTTATCACCAAGCAGGCACACTGGAACGTGCACGGCACCAGCTTCCGCGCAGTACATCTACATCTCGACGAGTTAGTGGAACAGATTCTCGATTGGCAAGACGAGATTGCGGAGCGCATCGTTGCTATCGGCGGTAGCCCTGACGGTCGGAGTTCCGCAGTTGTCAAGAACACTCGGGTTGCTCCGATAACTGAAGGGGCAATCAGCGACGCAGCAGTGGTTAAGTACTTCGCTGAGCGGCTTACCGCCCTATCGCAAGCCACCCAGGCCACTTTCGGCGACCTTGAAGACGATCTGGTGAGCCAAGACGTGCTCATCGGCACGGTAGCCGGGCTTGATAAAGCCGCTTGGATGTTCCGCTCCCAGATCGGATAACATCACCTGCAACCGCATAGTGAGGGGTACCTGTAGCGTTTGCTACAGGTACGTGGGCGCGGTGTCGATTGTTTCGGTAATACTCCCGAGTTTTCCCTTTTTAGTATGGAAGTGGTTATGGTGGTGTAAACCCTGGGCTTAAATCAGGGCTATTCAAAGTGGTGATATACATCACGCGATTACTCATCGTCAGTCACTGCGAGCGAGCAAAAGGACGCGAAGCAATCCAGCCATAAAAGTGCCACATATACGAAACTTTCCAACTCGGATTCACTGAACAAAAACCTCTTTTACTCAGTAACTACCTTTCTGGATTGCTTCGTCGCTACGCTCCTCGCAATGACGGAGAGACTCGATACGCTACTACACGTCACTACACCGCACCGCCGCTACACCCCCCACAACGACAGAGAAACTTAGACACGCTACTACACGTCGCTACACCGCACCGCCGCTACACCCCCCACAACGACAGAGAAACTTAGATACGCTACTGTGCAGTTATTACTCTAACTAACAACATCATGGCTACAGCGCAACCAGCGCAAACCCGATATAGCACAAATCCAGTGAACCGATTCGATGCCACAAACTTCAATAACCAAGCGATACTGACGTAGGCCACCACAAAACTCACCGCCGTAGCTACTCCGGTTTGCAACCAACCGACACCGGCACTGATCTCATCCGCAGCCTTGAACGCTTGCAGCACACCGGAAGCAGTGAGCGCGGGGATACCTAAGAAGAAACTCCACCGGGTTGCCGTGGGACGGTCGATACCTCGGAAAAGTCCAGCTGAGATGGTGGCACCCGAACGAGACACTCCTGGTATCAACGCGATGCACTGCGCTAAACCGATCAGCAATCCATCCAGTATCCCCAACGAACTCTCACTACGTAGTTCAGCACGAGAAGCTGTGTACCTATCAGCGAACCACATCACCACACTCCAAGCTAGCAGCGCCCCAGCAACCACCCATAGGCTACGCAGTGTGGTTTCGATGTACTGCTCAAATAGCAGCCCAACAACACCAATCGGCACCGAACCGATGATGACCGCCCAACCTAAACGGTAATCGTCATCACGTTTATTCTGATGAAACAAACCTTTGCACCAACCAAGCGCAAGCCTAATGATGTCGGCACGGAAGTAGACGATAGCCGCCAGAATCGCCCCCACCTGAATAATGGCGGTGAACGCAGTCACATCCGGGGCATCAAGTGATAGCCCGAGTAGCTTCTCGGCGACGCTGAGATGTCCAGTGCTCGACACCGGCAGAAACTCGGTGATTCCCTCTACTACGCCAAGAATAATCACTGCCAACCAACCCATGTGTCTCCCCTAACGAATCCTCACCAGCAACTTACTAATCCTCAATGATGTTAATCGCGAAAGGCAGATTCCATCGCATCGCAGTGCGACGAAACTTACTGTGCGTCACAGTTTCCCCAGCAAACTTGTAGCGATAACCGAATAAGTTCAGTTCACTTCCACAGTGGCAAGCGTATCGAAGTTGTCAGTAGTGAACACCTTGAGCGTTATGCCGTCATACAGATACAACTCTTGCTCAATGAGCATTCCACGTATCCGATAGGATTCAGGAGGGAGCGGAATACTGGCAACTAGCTCAAAAATGCCCGTGTCACGATAAACCAGATACGCAGCGTCGGTGGAAAAATCTGCACCCCCCTTATCGGAGTAACTGATCGCTGGAAAAGCTACTAGCCTAAGCATTTCGTCTGCCAGCACAGCATGATGGTCATACCCTGCCTCGGAGTAGTCGCAGTTAAGTAACAGCGCCTGTAACTCACTAACTGCAAACGGGTCGCTGATGTCAAAAACCGAAAGTTTCATGCCCCGGGTGATGCCATTCGCGTCACCTTGAAAACCTAAACCAAGCAGACGATCAACACCCCAGGGATGCAGATACGAACTGAACCCGCTCAACTGTAGTTCACTAGTAACATGCGGATTAGCCGGATTGGCAAGATCAACTACGAACAGCGGGTCTGTTTGCCGGAACGTCACCACATAGCCGACAGCTCCGACGAAACGCACCGACTGCACCGACTCATCAGCGATGAGCGGATCAATCGAACCGATGATCACTAGGTCAGGGTTCAGCACATACAGCGCCGAGTTGGCGCTCCAATCCGCCCCTTCGGTAGTGGTGGCTATCCGCAGATTACCCTGATACTCATCAAGCGCGAACTGCCCCATCACCACACCGGGAACTTTGCCGTGCGCCGCAATATCAAGAAAGCCGTCTAAAAGGCTTATCCGCACTAGGTTGGTTTCAGGAGAGTTCGTTTGAAAAATAACCCGGCTAGTTTTCGGCGTAGCAGTAACAGCAGTATCTACCGTAGTCGGCTGCGGAATAGCTGTTTCGGCAATTTCCGGTTGATCAATTATTGATGTAGGGGGGACAGCAGTAGCGATCGCGGTCGGCTGCGCAGTAGCCGTTTCAACGAACCCCTGCTGATCAATCACCATCACATATGTGCTGCCAGCGAAGTAGAGATTCTCAGTACTCATATAGGTGGTATCACTAGCACCGAGCACCGCTTTCTGGTCAATACGGGTGCCTTTAGCCATATCAATAGAACTGACGATCACATATCCGGGGTTGCTGGGTCCAGGGCAGATACCAATATCATTTGGGGATATAGCCCGAACATCACCAGCTACAGTTATGAGCGGCGCAAACGTGGTTGGGGTGTTAGCCAGCACATCATCCACCGGAACAACAAGGTAGTAGTTGCTCACCAGATATAACACGCCGTCACTCAATCTAGCTGCATTGAAACTTCCACTTTGCCCCAGACTGGTAGTGAACTGCGGATATGCAGGATCGCTCACGTCGTAGAGCAACGCTTCGGTGAAACACTCCTGTGGCGCCCAAATCTCAACGCCGAATTCGTTATTCGACGGCTTACTGGAAGTGCAGCGATCGACGATGACAGCCAAAGTGTCATCGTAGAGCAGCATATCGAGTGGCCATAAGGTGGATTCTGTATTGGTTCCACCATCCATCTCGGGCAGAGAGAATCGGGCAATTTCGCGAGTGGTAGCACCTTCAGGAGCCAACACCACCACCTCGGCATAGGTGAGAATATAGATCGCATCGCCGTCGGCTTTTATGATGTCAGCTTCGTCGATTCCCGCAACCTGCACATTAGTGCCACTGCTGTCACGTCCTACACCCTGTTCCGGCGAGTTGCCAGCGCCCGGGACACCCGATCCCGGCACACTTACATCGACGGTAAAATCACCTGTTTCAGCAACACTGTTGAGCAAAATTGTTATTGTTTGGTACAGATCGTGGTAATCATCAGCCACTTGGTTAATGAAGCTGGTGGGCAGAATCGGTGTCAGTTTACCCCAGTACGCTCTGGTACCCAGCAACCCCGCTACTAACAAACTCACGGTGCATATCCCCACCGCTAATAGCACCGCCACCCTGCTGTTTCGTGGCTTAGTGATGCCCGGTGGCGCAATATCTTCCTCCCCGGGTGGCCGCCAAACGATACTGGTTTGGGCACTGAGCGCCGCCAGCAACTCGTCACTTGGCTTCATCTGTTCCACCATATCGGCGAAAATGTCCCCAATTCCTTTATTCATCGAACATTCCTCCCAGCATTGTGTCGCGCATCATGTTCCGGGCGCGCGAGAGGCGCATCTTTACCGCCCCCTCAGCTAGCTCTAAAACTTGCGCTATCTGCGCTATCGGCAGATTCTCAAAGTAGAACAGATGCAGCACGCTGCGGTATTGTTCCGGCAGTTCAGCTAGCGCCGCAAACACCGCGTCCTGCATCTCGGTACGGAAGGAAAACACCGCGGGGGCCAACCGGTCAGCGTCCTCAGGTCTCAGGGGAACGACCCGAGTACGCCATGATGTCGATGCCTGGTGCCGCGCACAGTTCAACGTAGCCGTAATGAACCATGCTTTGCACTGTTGTTCAGTGCCGAACACCGGATGACGGCGGTGGTACGCCAGAAACACGTCCTGGAACACATCATCTGCATCGCCAACGCAGCGGGTATGCGTGAGTGCGATGCGATAGACCAGTCCTTGATAACGAGCGATCACCTCATCGGTTGTGAGATCAGCTATAGATGCCGAGTCATACTCGCTGAACTCTTGAGCAGCATCAGTTACAGCTTTATCTGCTGTTTCTGGTACTCCTCGCATGGAACCCCCTCGGTGTAATCCTTCCATATAAGAATGCTGCGAACCGGTAAAAAGGTAACAACGAGTTTGTAGCGCAGGGAAAAACTCATAGGTTACTCTAATCAAAGTCATAGGGTTTTGCAGCTAAAACTCCTTTACATTGATCCCTGTGAACCACGGAAAAATCACCTTACATCTTGAAGCTATCAGCGTTCAGAACTTGGTGAACTGCACCACCGATCTAACGCCGCCGCATGGTTCGCCCTCCGATAAGCGATCATCAGATAATCAGCTATGAGCACAGCCCATAAACAGCCGCTACTGCGCGTCGTGCCGATAGTTGGTATGACTTGCGGAAACTGTGAGGCTTTAGTAGGGCGCGAACTGCGTAAACTGTCCGCCGTGCAGCAAGTCAAGGTGTCGGCACGCACTGGCACCGCGGAAATGATGCTGCGCTTTCCGGTAGCTGACACCGCCATAGCGGCAGCTATTGAACGCGCTGGGTACCAGCTAGGAACCGGGGAGCCGCGCACTTGGTTCACAACAAATCCTATCGTCTGGCGTGACGTAGCGCTTGGCATCGCTATAGTTGCGACGCTGCTGCTAGTATTCGTAACCACTGGCCTATATAACAAAATTGGAACATTATCGGCAGCTTTCACCGGTGACAATCTGGGAATGGTTGTGATTTTAGGAGTGGCGGCCAGTCTATCGAGCTGCATGGCGCTGACTGGTGGCTTGGTTATGTCGCTGTCCGCCAGATTCTCAGCCACCCATCCGAACACCTCAGTAATCGGACGGATTCGACCACAGTTGTGGTTCAATGTGGCACGCATTATCGGATTCACGGTATTGGGGGCGCTGCTCGGCGTGGTGGGGAGCCTGTTTCGCTTCACTTCCGAACTGAGCGCCGTGCTGATGATCGTTGCCGCGCTGGTTATGGGAGTACTTGGGGTGTCATTAAGCGGCATATCTCCAAAGTTGTCCAGTGCCAGCTTCCACTTACCGGGAAAGTTCGGGGAATGGCTCAGCGGAACGGCTACAAACACCACCGCCGGTTACACCGACTGGCATACCATTGTCCTTGGGGTGGCAAGTTTTCTGTTACCGTGCGGGTTCACGCAAGCGGTGCAGGTGTACGCCGCATCCACCGGCTCTCCCGGGCGTGCCGGGTTAATCATGGGGTTGTTCGCACTCGGCACTGCACCTGGACTGTTGACGGTAGGAACGCTTGCTTCCTTGGCTAAAGGCAAGTTCGCTACCCACAGTTATCGAGTGCTCGGAGTAATCGTCATCGCATTCGCCGCCTTGAACCTAACCAGCGCAGCATCGACAATATTCAACAGATTCGAGCCAGCTACGTTAATTAACTCTAACGAGACGTTGACTAGCAACGTCACTCTTAGCGACGGAGTGCAACTCGTGAGCACCAAAGTACAAAACGGTTACTCCCCCACAATCAGCAACATTTACGCAGATATGCCGGTAAAGTGGACGCTCAGCGCACCTTATCTCGGCTGCGATTCCTGGTTAGATTTGTCGAGTCTCGGGCTGGGAAGACTCATGTTGGAACCCAACAAACCGATGGATGTGGAGTTCACCATAACTGAACCGGGGGACATCCAGTTCGGTTGCGCTATGGGAATGTATCACGGATATTTTCACGTCATTCCACAACCCATAACACCTCAGCCGGGTGAAAAGTCGGAGCGCTAACCCAGCTAAACAACAAAAAAGGGATGATATTCGGGCGTTGCGATGTTTTAACCAGTAGCGCATAGCTGATAAGTTTCCCAGCAGGTCAAGAAGGAGAAATCTCGTGAGCCTACCTAGCAACCCAGCAGCGACGACAACAGCAACGTCAACTACCACTTTGGACGCTCAACTTCCGCACGAAGTGAACGTATGCACCACCACTATCCCGGTGGGCGGAATGACTTGCGCATCTTGCGTTAAACATGTAGAAAAAGCGGTGGGGCGAGTTCCGGGGGTTTCCAGCGTGATGGTGAACCTGGCGAGCGAGAAAGCCACCATTTCTTATGACGGAGCTTCACAAACGATGGCTAGTATCCGTGACGCCATTACGCGAGCGGGTTATCAGCCTGGTGAAGAACCGAGCGGCGACCCAGTGGACGAAGATCGGTTGCGCAAGCGGCGCGAAATTCGAGTGCTCTGGACAAAGTTCGTAGTGGCGGCAGTATTAACTGTTCCGTTGCTGTATATCGCTATGGGTCCAATGCTGGGTTTGGGGTTGCCGTTGCCGGAAGCGTTGCATCCGATGAAACACCCACTCGCCTATGCGTTAGCGGAGTTAGCGCTAGTACTGCCAGTGATCGCAGTGGGGTACCGGTTTTATGTGGTGGGGTATGCGGCGCTGGCTAGACGTAGCCCCAATATGGATTCACTGATCGCAGTAGGAACGAGCGCCGCTTTCGGGTATAGCTGTTACAACGTATGGCGCATCTCCGCCGGAGATATGGCCGCAGTAGATGCACTGTATTTTGAAACTGCCGGAGTGATAATCACCCTAATTTTGCTTGGTAAATCATTGGAAGCATTGACGAAAGGCCGCACCAGTGACGCGATCAAAAAACTACTGGGGTTGACCCCGAAAACGGCGTTTATCATAAAAAATGATGTTGAACTGGAGGTACCACTTGCCCAAGTGCAAGTCGGCGACCTAGTGCTCGTCAAACCCGGAGCAAACATCCCGGTTGACGGAGTGGTAGTAAACGGACACAGTTCCGTAGATGAATCAATGCTGACTGGGGAATCATTACCTGTGGATAAACTCCCTGGCAACCAAGTGTTTGCCGCGACCAGCAACACCACTGGAGCGTTAACTTTCCGAGCGGAGAAAGTAGGCGCAGACACCGCTTTAGCTCAAATTGTGCAACTCGTCGAAACTGCGCAAGGATCAAAAGCCCCTATAGCGGCGCTTGCAGACAAAGTAGCTGGGGTGTTCGTACCTATCGTATTCGCAACTGCGCTGCTTGCCTCAGTGACTTGGTTGCTAGCCGGCTATGACATGCAATTTGCGCTCACTATCTTCGTGAGTGTGTTAGTCATCGCCTGCCCGTGCGCCCTCGGCTTAGCTACCCCTGTCGCCATCATGGTAGGTACCGGCAAAGGCGCAGAACACGGCATCCTCATCAAATCTGCGGCTGCCATAGAAGCTGCGCACACGGTGGATACTGTGGTTTTTGATAAGACGGGAACGATCACCGCCGGTAAACCAAGCGTTACCGATATTGTGTTAGCAGACGGTGCCGTGCTCCCGCTGGACCGTCTCGAAGTTACGGTAGGAAAACACAGCACTGCGCTTACACAACAAACTTCGTTTGAACTACTGCGGCTAGCCGCCAGCGCAGAACAGAACTCAGAGCATCCGCTAGGACAAGCTATTGTAAAAACCGCTAAGGATTATGGGTTGGAACTCAGCGTAGCGGAATCTTTCGACTCGCTAACCGGTCGCGGAGTGGAAGCGACGGTTGCTGGCCGTCAGGTGTTGGTAGGCAATCCGGCACTGTTGGACGAACGGAAAGTTTTTTACAGCGAATTAGCTGAGGCCGCTACCAACTGCGCGAAAGACGGCAAAACACCAATGTATGTCGCCATTGACTCACAGGTGGCGGGCATTATCGCAGTAGCGGACGTTGTCAAGCCGTCTAGCCGAGAAGCTATCGCGCTGCTTAAAAAATCTGGAGTGCGCGTAGTCATGGTGACCGGCGACAACAAGCTCACCGCCGCAAGCGTGGCACGACAAACCGGGGTGGACGAAGTGCTAGCAGAGGTGCTCCCACAAGACAAAGCTGCCGAAATCTCAAAACTACAAACAACCGGACATAAAGTTGCGATGGTAGGCGACGGCATCAACGACGCACCAGCACTCACCCAAGCCGATGTCGGAATCGCCATCGGAAGCGGTACCGACATCGCCATTGAGAGCGCCGATATTGTACTGCTGCGCCCAGAACTCACCGCAGTGGCCGATGCCATCCAACTATCTCAGCAAACCATCCGCAATGTAAAACAGAATCTCGGCTGGGCTTTCGGCTACAACATCATCGGCATACCCATAGCGGCAGGAGTGCTCGCCACCTTTGGCGGCCCACTACTGAACCCCATCTTTGCGGCCGCCGCAATGAGCCTAAGTTCAGTTTCAGTACTCCTGAATGCACTGCGTTTAAAACGCTTACGTTTAAGAAACGAAGTTTCCGTGCCCCTCAAGCCGCCCAGCGGTGCCTAAACGCGCTAGCCGTCGCCGAAACACGGCTACTAAAAAGGCTACTTAGTAGGAGCTTGTCAGCCCACTCGCTTCATCCAAACCTTTGTCGTTAAAAACCACAACTCCTTGTAGCGCGGTAAGGTGGTCATCGTGAGTACACTTTCGACACTGTCCGCCGACCGCTACTCCGACCGCGAACTATCATGGTTAGCTTTCAATAATCGTGTGTTGGATCTTGCGCGAGACGCTGAGCGTATCCCCCTGCTGGAACGAGTGCGCTTCTGTGCGATTTTTTCGTCTAACCTAGATGAGTTTTTCAGTGTGCGCGTCGCAGGGTTGAAGCGGCGCATTGAAACAAAAGTAGCAGTTCGCACCATCACCGGTAAACGCCCCAGCGAACTGCATGATGAAATTTTGGAGTTAGCTCACGAACTCATAGCCACCCAACAACAGCTAGTGCATCAGGTGTTATTGCCCGCATTAGATGCCGCTGAAATCCATCTACTGCGCTGGGAGCAACTCAGCGCCGTTGAACAATCCGCTATGTCACGCCTTTTCGACGAGCGATTGTATCCGGTGCTGATTCCACTTACCGTTGACCCAGCGCATCCATTCCCGCTAGTCAGTGGCTTATCGCTCAATATCGGATTACTGCTACGCAACCCGGAAACCGACCAACAACGCTTTGCTCGGGTTAAAGTGCCCGACATCGTCGCCCGTTTCCAGCCACTAGGTAACGGACGATTCGTCGCCGTTGAAGAAATCATCATCCACAATCTCGGTCAAGTGTTCACCGGAATGCACATTGAGACGGTTACCCTATTCCGAGTTACGCGCAACGAGGATATCGAAGTTGAAGAAGACGACGCCAACAACTTGTTGTCCGCATTGGAAGCCGAGTTAGCGTCCCGCCGAAAAGGTCGCACTCCGGTACGGCTAGAGGTAGCTGACACTATTGCGCCGCAACTACTCGACTTGCTTATGGACGAGTTCGACGTGGGCGAAAAAGAAGTGTTCCGATTGAGTGAACCTCTCGACCTCAGCGCGCTCGCCGACTTACACTCACTCAAACGTGAAGACCTCAAGTATCCCGGCTTCTTACCCAAAACCCATCCCCACCTGGCGCGCGTCGAAACCTCTAACCCCGCCGATATGTTTGCCGCTCTACACCGCCGTGACGTGCTGTTACAGCACCCCTACGATTCTTTCGCCACCAGCGTGCAGCGATTCATTGAACAAGCTGCAGCCGATCCGGCGGTACTGGCCATCAAACAAACTTTGTATCGCACTTCCGGCGATTCACCGATTGTAAAAGCATTGATAGACGCTGCCGCTTCCGGTAAGCAGGTTCTTGCCGTAGTGGAGGTCAAAGCGCGGTTTGACGAACAAGCAAATATCGATTTCGCTAGAATGCTAGAGCGCCACGGTGTGCATGTGGTGTATGGCGTGGTGGGGTTAAAAACCCACTGCAAACTGTGTTTGGTGGTGCGTGATGAAGGGGATGAGTTGCGCCGTTATGCCCACATTGGCACCGGCAACTACAACCCCACAACAGCTAGAACATACGAAGATTTCGGATTACTGTCAGCCGATCTGGAGATCACCGAAGACGTGGCACGGTTGTTCAATCACCTATCCGGCTTGTCACAGGAGCGTGGTTATCGCCGAATGTTGGTAGCGCCCGAATCGGTGCGTACTGGCATCATCGGCCATATTCATCACGAAATCGCCAACAAAGCCGCCGGATTGCCTGCCCGGATTCGTATCAAGGTAAACGGCCTAGTGGACGAAGCAATCATCGACGCGCTGTATGAAGCGTCTGCTGCGTCAGTTCCGGTACAGTTATGGGTGCGCGGCACTTGCGCACTGCGCCCCGGAATACCAGGGCTATCTGAAAACATTCAAGTGGTGTCGATCGTGGGACGCTTCCTAGAACACTCCCGGTTGTACTGGTTCGAGGATGCCGGACGACCAACCGTAGGTATCGGTAGCTCCGATCTGCTGCACCGTAACCTAGATCGCCGAGTTGAAGTGATCGTGATGCTTACCGACCCAGCTAAAACTCAACAAATCGACGAACTGTTCAATTTGGCGTTCCATCCCGGTACCGTCGCTTGGCATCTGAAAGACGAACAATGGCGCGAAGTGAGCCGTGATGCTGCCGGAAAACCACTTACCGATATGCAGGAATATCTGATTGAAGCAACCGCCCGACGGCGTTACGAACCCAGCGAAAACACCTTGATGCTAGATATTCGTCCGTTGTTAACGGAACTATCAAGTGAACAACCGGGGGATCAATCGTGAGGGCAGCAGTAAAAACTATCCAAGCAGCAGGCATCTGCGCTCTCCAACAAGGCGCAAACGAAATGCAAGTGTTGCTGGTACACCGCCCCCGTTACCAAGATTGGGGTTTACCGAAAGGCAAACTTGACGCTAACGAACTCGCCCCACTAGCAGCGATACGTGAATTCCATGAAGAAACTGGGCTTAAAGTAAACCGGTTATCTTTGCCGCTAGGCATCGGACGCTACCATGTGGGAATCCGTCCCAAGGTTGTGCGCTGGTGGCTAGCAGATGTCACCGACACATCTCCCTGTCGACCGTTAGACCTCGGTGAGATCGATCAAGCCAGTT
The DNA here is from genome assembly GCA_031267295.1 of Propionibacteriaceae bacterium. Taxonomy (GTDB): domain Bacteria; phylum Actinomycetota; class Actinomycetes; order Propionibacteriales; family Propionibacteriaceae; genus WRGV01. Next base: position 24,819 of record JAIRZI010000071.1, read on the forward strand.
GGCTGCCGGTGACTAAAGCCGCTAACCTGCTCGCTCATGCAGATGAACGGCTGGTGCTGCAACGGGCTTTGGCTACCCCAACCACTGTGCCCTTGCTGATAGCGCGCCATGCCAAAGCCGTTGATCGAGCAAAATGGGTGGGGGCAGACACGCTACGCACTCTCTCCCCCAAAGGATACCGACAAGCCAACATTTTGCGGAGGTTATTGGCGGCCTATGGCGTAGGTGAGTTGGCTTCTTCCTCTTCGCTACGTTGCCTAGAAACATTCACCCCTTACTCCGTCGCCACTGGGATTAACGTTATGGAGTTTCCCCAACTTTCAGAGGATGGCGCATTAGCAGACCCGAACGCTGTCTTACAAACAATGCACCGCTTGCGTGATCGCACGCTAACCACCGGCGTATCACTTGCTGTCTGTGGTCATCGTCCGGTGCTACCAGCGATGATAGCGGCACTTAACCTATCTTATGACCCTATGAAACCCGCCGACACCATGGTTGCTCACTTGAACCCGATTGATGGCACTCTCGTCGCTACCGAACGTCACCACTTAGTCGGCTAAACTTGTGAGCGTGCCAACAGTTCCCGGACAACACCGCTCATTCCAACCACTCCCCCGCTCTGCGCGTCCCATCGTGGTACGCCGCGCCACCAGATTGATTGTAAAAACTAATGAACGTATCTTTTTAGAACACGACTCTGACCCCGGCGCACACGCCACTTGGTGGATGACTCCGGGCGGTGGTGTTGATGGCGACGAAACGTTTGCCGCAGCCGGAATACGGGAGTTATTTGAAGAAACTGGTTGGGTTATCCAACCCGATGACCTTATCGGCCCAGTAGCGCATCGGGTAGTGACTCATGGTTACTCTGACGAAGTACTGGTACAAGAAGAACAATTCTTTGTCGTCAACTTCGATGCCCCTCGCAAAATTGACACCTCTGGGTTCACCGCCGAAGAACAAGTGACGATGCTGGGAGCCGCCTGGTTTACCACAGACGAGCTAGCGAACATCAACGTGTACCCGCCCGACATCTTTCGTTTTCTAACCACTAATGAGACACCTTTCATAGAGTACGGTCTCATCGACGAATCCATCGTCTCACTAGACGAGCGGTTCGTCCCTGGCTTCGTAGAACAGCTACTAGCTAAACTGTGAGTTTTTCAAACAACCCGGTCATTCGTCGTGGCAGCTCCACTCTTTCCCGCAATCAATGAATCGGCGCATCGCGGATGAAACTTATGTTTTAGTAGCCCTGACGTTGTTTGGTTTGCGCCATATATACCGCAACTGGAGTACCTACAGCAGCAATGATGCACAGTAAGCGGAACAATGTACTCGGTAGCGTGTAGTCCCAGTCAAGCACTCCAGAGATGATCGCTTGGTTAGCCATCCAGAGCGCAAACGCACTCAGCATTAAACCAGCAAACAATTTGCGCACATATTGGGTACCTACCGTTATGCGCGCGCTGAGAATGAACGCCAGCCCTAACGAAAGCATCGCCAATGCAGGTTCGAATATTCCTATTGCCAACACTACGAAGAAAGGCCAACCAATGATGCGCCACCAGTTCTGCTGTATCGGAAACTGCGGAGCCAACGGAGCCAACTGCGGCTGTTGCGGGCTTGCGACTCTCTGGTTCCAGCTAGGCATCGTCTGACTCCAAGCTGGCGCTCCCGGCACTCCACTAGGCGCAGCTATACTTCCGGGGTTCCAGACTGGCGCTCCCGGCGCAGTTCCGTGTGAATCTAGCTGTCTTATTGGTGGAAGCATCACATGATCAGGTTTGCTAACTGCTACTGGCAAACCTGTAGGAGGTGCAAAATCTGCGTACCCACCGGAGTTTTCCGTAGCACTCCAAGTATCAGCGGACGGTATCGGAGCGTGTGGATCCCACGGTGGCACGTCACTAACGTCGTCGGCATTGAAACGGCTGAATGGTTCCGCCGGATTACGCGGCGTTTCGGGAGCCGGAGCTATTTTTTCTAGCGGTGGTGAAACCACATCCGACGACGGCTGGTACCCCACCGGTTTTCCCGCACTGGGTTGAAGTGGTTCCAACCAAGCAGCACCGACTGGCGGTTCAAATGACGGGGCATCGCGAGGAGCTGCGAACCCAAACGGGTAGCCAACATCCTCCAGCGGTTCATCCATAACCAATAGTGTACGATGCATAGGGCTAGTAAGTAACGCACTCACTTCATTCAACACAGCTATGAATATTGTCTTGCCGCTGGCGATACTGCGGTATGCAAGCTAGGCTTGTCACAATAGAACCGGGTGCTTCGGCAACCCTGAACCTCCAAGAAAGTAGGCGGACCGTGCCGACAGGTAAAGTGCGTTTTTACGACGCGGAGAAAGGTTTCGGCTTCATCACCAAGGATGACGGCGGAGACGTTTACGTGCGAGCGCAGGCATTGCCTGCTGGTTTACCACTGCTAAAACCCGGGCAGAAGGTGGAGTTTGGGGTCATCGAAGGGCGCAAAGGCGAGCAGGCATTATCGGTGTCTATCATCGAAGCTCCAGTCAGCCTATCGAAAGCGCAACGTAAGCCGCCAGAGACATTAGCGGTGATGTTTGAGGACCTCATTAAACTGCTCGATAACATCGGCAATGGTTACCGCCGAGATCGTTACCCCGATCCGAAGCTCGCCACCAAGGTAGCTTCCATGCTACGAGCTGTCGCCGACGAACTGGAACTATGACCTTATGTCACTAGTAGCGAACAAGCCGGATGCCACTATCGCCGAAGCTGTAGCACAGGCTTACGATGCCGCCCATGCGACAGCCGCCGACTTTGGTGTGGGCGCTCATCTGTGGTGTAACGCCGATAGTGAACGGATTGCTACCCACTATTTTGCCTGCACTCACCGCGCCTATCCAGGTTGGGCGTGGGCGGTCACTATGACGCGAGCACCACATGCTAGGTCGGCCACGGTTGACGAAGTAGTGCTATTGCCCGCTGAGGAAATGGTACTGTTAGCTCCGCCTTGGATACCTTGGAGTGAACGCCTACAGCCGGGCGACATCGCCCCAGGTATGTTGCTACCAACCCCCGACAACGACCCACGATTGGAACCCGGTTTCACTGGGGGCGAACTACTGCCTGATGACGACCCCGCCGAATGGTCGCTCACTAGAACACTGATCGCCGAGTTGGGGCTAGGGCGCGAACGGTTACTATCAGTTGATGGTCGAACACAGGCCGCACAGCGGTGGCTCGCTGGACAAAATGGCCCTGATAATCAAATCACTCGCCTTGCCCCTAGTAACTGCGTAACATGCGGCTTTTTCTTGCGGCTTTCTGGAACCCTTGGGCGCGTTTTCGGAGTATGCGCCAACGAGTACTCTCCATTCGACGCGCGCGTCGTCTCACTAGACCATGGTTGCGGCGGCCACTCTGATGTCGTAGAAGAAGAACGTGAGATTACCACCCCGGCTCCGATATACGACACCATCGGAATAGATAAAAACATCTTCGACTGAACCTTAAACACATATTTTCAACACAGCAGTAACTCTTCAAATAAGGAAACGCTGATTTTCTCGGTGTGCATCACTGGGGCGATAAGGCGGAATAAGATTCTTCTACTTGTGTCTTGTGGGCGGACTGGATGTCCCTTACAAAATACACGTAGAAGAAGAGCGCCCGATTAAGCAAGCTCTAGGCGAAGAATCCGCACGCTATGACCCCGCCGTAGAAGAAGAGCGCCCGATTAAGCAAGTTCCAGGGGCTATGCAGAGAAAATCAGCGTTTCCCTAAGCATTTCAAACGGTTCACCCCCCAGGGAGGGGATGGCTTATTTTCGGGATACATTCCACCATATGGAGTATCGGCATCGGAGATCTCTGATTTTCAGCGAATATATCTCTTTAGCACAAAATACACGTTCAAAAATCCCAAGGGGGTACAGATGGACATCCGTATTTGAAACGGATATGGCTTAAGTAACATTCATATCATGTCAAAGACTGCTTCCAAACCGGCGGGGAAACCCGCCACTGCAAATAATAAAACTGCAACCCCGGTGCCACAGCCCACTTCGGGGAAGTTCACTATCGACGGCTGGTTTGGCATCAAACGTCACGGCTCCACACTCAACCGTGAAGTGCGTGGCGGTTTGGTTACCTTTCTGACGATGGCTTACATCATCGTCCTCAACCCCATCATCATCGGTACCGCCACCGATATTGAAGGCCGCTTAGTAAACGGTATGTTGCCCGCCGAAGAAGGCGCAGTCGGTGCGTCTATGGGCGCGGTTGCCGCCGCTACCGCGCTCGTTGCCGGAGTGATGACAATTCTGATGGGTATCGTAGGTCGCTACCCAGTCGCGCTGGCTACTGGTCTGGGCATCAACTCGATGGTCGGATATGTGCTAACCAACTTCATGCCATGGAAAGCCGCTATGGGTGTTGTGGTATGGGACGGCATTTTGATCACCATTTTGGTGTTCACAGGCTTTCGCGAGGCGGTGTTTCGTGCGGTGCCAAAAGCACTGCGGTTCGCTATCTCGGCCGGTATCGGTTTGTTTATCGCTTTCATCGGTTTAGTGGATGCCGGTATTATCCGTACTGGTTCTGGCACCATCACCTCATTTGGTATCTCCACGTCAATTGACGGCTTCCCGATGCTGATCTTCGTACTTGGATTCTTCGTGTTGCTCGCGTTGCACACCAAGAAAGTGCGCGGCGCTATTCTGATCGCCATTGTCGGTGCCACCGCCGTTGCAATCATCGCTCAGAGCATTCATCCGATTGGCACCCAGGCGGGAGGTGACGTTACCGGGTGGTCGCTCAATGTGCCGCAGTTATTGGATAACTTCGGTGCGCCTGACCTTTCGCTACTCGGTCGTATAGACCTGTTTGGTGGTTTCAAGAGTTGGACGTTGAACGCTGAGGGTACGGCTATGGCTGGTTCGTTCAGCTTCGCTAGCATTATCACTGGCGTGATGTTCGTTTTCTCACTGCTGCTCGCAGATTTCTTTGACACTATGGGCACTGTGGTTGCCATCGGCACTGAAGGTAATCTGCTCAACGATGCTGGAGAACCTGAGCATCTGCGAGAAATCTTGCTAGTTGACTCTTTGGGCGCTATCGCCGGTGGTGCAGCGTCTGTGTCGTCGAACACTTCGTATATCGAATCAGCTTCCGGTGTCGGTGATGGTGCTCGCACCGGCTTTGCCAACATAATCACCGGTGTGGCGTTCCTAGCAACCGTGTTCATTTCACCACTCACCAACATGGTGCCGTCCGAGGCGGTGGCTCCAGCATTGGTGTTTGTCGGTTTCCTGATGACCACTCAGCTAGGCGAAGTGCCGTGGAAAGAACCAACGCTGGCAATTCCAGCGTATGTTATCGCAATTCTTATGCCTTTCGGTTACTCCATCACAGTAGGTATCGGTGGCGGTTTTATCACTTATGTGTTGTTGCAAATCGTCTCCGGTAAAGCTAAGAATGTGCATCCGATCATGTGGCTTTCCGCAGCTATGTTCGCGCTGTACTTCGCACAAGGCCCGCTACTGCGGCTGATTACCGGCTAACATAACTGGTTTCGTGATGATAGCTCTTGTCGTCTGGATACTTTTCAGATGGCAAGAGCTATCATCGCGTGAAAGAATCTTGCACATGGATAGCATCACGATTCCGGCTGAGCTGAAACCCCGCGATGGGCGCTTTGGTTCCGGGCCTGCGAAAGTACGGCCAGCGGCGCTCGCCGCTTTAGGCGCGGCTCACGATTTGATGGGCACTTCGCACCGCCAACAGCCAGTCAAGAATCTGGTGGCTTCCGTGCAGGAACAGCTCTCCGAACTGTATTCAGCTCCAGCGGAATACCAAGTGGTGCTCGGCAATGGCGGGCCTACGCTGTTTTGGGAGTTGGCCACTTGCTCTCTCATTGAGCATCGGGCGGCATGTGGGGTGTACGGCGAGTTCAGTCGCAAATTTGCCGCCGGAATAGCAGCCGCACCTTTTCTAGCCCCTCCGGTATTACAAGAAGTGGCACCGGGATGCTCGATAGTTCCAGTAGCCGCTCCCGATTGTGACGTATACGCCTGGACACAGCATGAAACATCCACCGGTGCTTGCGCCGCTGTACAGCGCCCGGATGGTATCGGGGATGCGCTAGTGTTGCTAGACGCAACCAGTGCTGCCGGGGGTATGGACGCCAAAATAACCGCCACCGATGCTTACTACTTCGCACCTCAGAAGAACCTCAGTTCTGATGGCGGGCTGTGGATAGCGTTCTGTTCTCCCGCTGCACTGGAACGCGCGGCGCAACTCAAGGCTGCCAATAATCGTTGGATTCCACCGATGCTCGATCTGACTTTGGCTGCTGAGAACTCCGCACAACATCAGACATACAATACCCCGGCGATCGCCACTTTATTTTTGCTCGATCAGCAACTGCAATGGATATTAGCTCAAGGCGGTATGGAGTTCGTCGTCGCACGCACCAGACGATCATCATCACATATTTATGCTTGGGCGGAAAGTACCCCATTCACTACTCCGTTCGTCAGCAACCCGGCGGTGCGTTCCCCCGTCGTCTGTACTATTGATTTCGACCCCAGCATTGACAGCAAACTACTGCTTAAGACGCTGCGAGCAAACGGTATTGTGGACGTTGCGCCGTATCGTTCTCTGGGACGTAACCAACTGCGCATCGGGGTGTATGCCGCCGTCGAACCTGATGACGTGTACGCACTCACCGCCTGCATCGACTATGTCGTGGAACGAATCAGTTAATACTTCCGGTACCCTTAATTCAGCAGATACCGGAATACTGGCGACATCTAATTAGTTATATATTAAATAACACTGCGGTATAACCCAGCAATCGAAAGGACATCATGGCAACCATCACCATAGGGCAAGACAACTTCATTGCCGCTGTCAACGATAACAATTTATTGCTGGTGGATTTTTGGGCACCATGGTGCGGCCCATGCCGTCAATTCGGGCCTATCTTTGAGACGGCTAGTGAAAAGCACGCCGATTTCACATTCGCCAAAGTGAACACCGAAGATGAGCAAGAATTGGCTGGCGCGTTAGAAATCAGAGCTATACCCACCTTGATGGCTTTCAAAAATAGTGTGTTGGTGCATATGGAATCCGGTGCGTTACGCGCTAATGAACTGGATCGGTTGATTGCAGAAATCCGTGTTGTCGATGAAAAAGCTGTTGATACAAAAGATGCCGCGCCACACCGTATTAAGTAATTTATTGTTTGCGGAAACTACTGCTTTGAAGCCGCAGTAAAACTGTCGGTGCCGCACGGTAGCGTTTTGACTATGGAAACTCGCACCGAACACCAGCCGCTCACTGCACAAGAACAAACCATCCTTGATCTGGAGGCGCATTTTTGGCAAAGTCATACGCCGAAGTCGGCGCAGATCAACGCACTTGGGCTTAGCGCTACTCGTTATTATCAACTGTTGGGTCGTCTTATTGACACACCGGCCGCTTACCTGCATAACCCGATGTTGGTAAAGCGTCTACTTAGGATTCGAGAACATAAACGCTCTTTCGCAACCAAAACCGTAACGCCGGTTTATAACTGGATTGCTTTGTCGCTATGCTCCTCGCAGTGACAGGGAAACTCCTACGCCGCGCCCTCCACATCGACCACGACCCGCTATGCTCCTCTCGATGACGGGGAAACTCACTACATTACTGTGCGTTGTTGCGCTGTGCTGCCCTACACTCCCCGCAATG
>JAIRZI010000078.1 GCA_031267295.1 Propionibacteriaceae bacterium
AACCGATCAGTGCGTCTACCTCGGCTGCGGTGTGTACCTCTACTCCATCGATTCTGCTGACGATGTCGTCTTCCATGAGTCTGCCGTACGCAGGGCCGGAGACAACAACGCTAGTAATCAATGGGGCTTGCTGCACCGAAAGCCCCGCTTCTCGTAGCGCTACGATCACTGCCGTGCGCCGCGCCCCAGACAGCACTGCCACCCCTTCTTGCTGCACTTGTTCCACTGGCTCCCCCACCGGATAACTAACCTCTCGCGGAAACACTTCACGGTCGTCCATCAAAAAAGTGGTTACTGCGTCCATTAACGACACTGTGACATCGCTTGCCGTGACCGACACCGGCGTGACCAACAATCGTCCGGTTACCGGATACAGCGTTGCGCCTTTTACGGCAATCACCGGAGTTTCTGCCGGAGCGTAAAGATCAATCACCTGACCAGGTGCCCATATCACGTATTGAGTCGGCATTAGCAGCATCGCCAATCCGAATCCTAATAGTAGTCCCGAAGCTACTGACAGTGTAAGAAATCTCTTCCCGAGCGGCGACGGACGCCATCTGCGTCGTGCCTGCTGTACTGCCATACTTACTACGATACCGTGTTCTATATGCCATCATGGGTCTAAGTCTGGTGTTGAATAGTAACAGAATGGAGACAACGATGAGCGATGATGACCTAGGAGCGGCTGATCGTAATGACGATCATGGTGAAATGAACCCACTTGCCGAACTACTGCGGCAACTCGGATTTACGGATGACGACCCGCCCGACATACCGACACTGCTCGGCAACTTAAACCAGTTGGTAACCCGGTTGAGCGCACAAGGGAACGTCGAAGTGCAGTGGACGGCCGTGAAAGATACCGTACGCAAACTGGTGGGAGCTGACGGCCCAGACCCGTTCGTGAACCTTGCTTCAAATCGGGAACAGGCTGAGGCACTGCGTTTAGCCGCTAGTTGGCTTGACGAAACGCAGGTGCTACCGGAGATAGAACTAACGCCCATGCTATGGAGCAGAGCGGAGTGGGTGGAACGCACTTTTACTGGTTGGCAAACGATAGTGGCACCGATCTCCGAACGCTTAGGGCAAGCGATGATGAGCACTTTCCTAGAACAAAATGACGACTTCCCAGATGAGTTCGTTGCGTTGCGAAACACTCTAGCCCAAATGATGCGCTCCGCCGCAGCAATGATGTACGCAGAACAGGTGGCGCGAGCCATCGCCGAAGTTGCTACTACCGTGGTAAGTAGCTCGGATGCCGCGCTTCCGTTGACCAGCAACGCTGCGGCGGCGTTACTACCAACTAACATAGCCGAGTTCTGTGCCGACTTAGCGGAGTCGGAACGCGATATCGCTATCTACCTAGCGTTGCGCGAAACTGCTCGGATGCGGCTTTTCTGCAAAGCCACTTGGTTGCCGAGCACCTTATTAGTGATGGTGAAACACTACGCAGCGGAGATCACTATCGACACCGACGTAGTTAGCTCGGCGATCGATCCGCGCGAATTAGCGAACCTTGATCCGGCGGAACTGCAACGAGTGTCCGAAACATTGTTCGGTAAGCTGTTTCGTCCTGCTAGCACTCCGGAACAGCGTGACGTATTGGAGCGCATTGAAGTTTTGGTGGCTTTGATTGAAGGTTGGGTGGATGCCGTAACTGAAACAGCAGCAACCAAATGGATGACGAACGCTGAAGCCTTATTCGAAGTAGTACGTCGCCGACGGGCTTCTGGTGGCCCAGGTGAAAAAGCGCTGCGAGCGCTCGTTGGTTTGCTACTGACTCGCCGCAGAGTACAACAAGCGAAAGATTTGTGGATTAAGTTAACGGCGCAGTTGGGGGCAGTAGAACGAGACACCTTGTGGCGGCATCCCGACCTGTTGCCTACCGCCCAAGACCTCGACTCCCCCGAAGCCTTTTTGCATAATGATCCTGCGCCGCCAGATCAGATTGATGACGAACTGCGCAAATTGCTAGAGCAAGGTGAGTGACGTTTTTCGCTGCGCACTGCTCTTTTTCCGTAAACGTTTGCCCACACTTAACTTTTACCAGAACAGTTTTCCAATACGACAGACGATGCATGTTGTCCGACGACCAGCTAACCGCTTTGCCTTTCATTGCTTATCGAAAAATTGCAAAGTTACATGTTTTGACTTAAACATTCACTTCACGCTAATTTGTGTATAAGACCCCCGGTGTTTCGGCTGTATGCAGGGGAAGGCATACGACCCTGATCCCGGGGGTTTTATCAAAATGTGGGGTTATAGGCCAAAACCTGGAGGAACACCAGAAATCTATAACTCCGTCCTCAGTTTTAATAGCAAATGGTTTTCTTATATGCCACTTAAAACTCAGCAGATGCACGGATTATCCAGCCCAAGCGGGGGTAATCGGGCAAGGTTCTCCCGCTGCTGTTACCACACCGCGTCGCCCCGCGATAATCGCCTGGGCGCTCGCTACCGGCTTCGATTTTGATTGGCTAGAAACTGGTCTGGAGCCAAAAGCTCCCCCGACTGGACTCGAACCAGTAACCCTCTGATTAACAGTCAGATGCTCTGCCAATTGAGCTACAGGGGAACGGCCACCGCCGAAGCGCTGAACACAAGACGTAACGTTAGCAGATCGGCAACCCCGTAGCCAAGCTCGCACTGCCACTTTAGGTATCTTCTAATTCAAGTAGCTTGCCAACGTATGAAAAGATTGGCAGGGAAAACTAGCCACGCAGTTCGCCACTCATGCGGCCTTGCGGAGCGCACTCAATTCACCTGCACCGCGTAATACATAAGTAGGCGAGGTTTCACCGCGCACACACTGAGCAGTGACGATCACTTTTTTCACTTCGGAACGCCCTGGCACTTCATACATCACATCGAGCAGTATCTCCTCCAGAATGGCACGCAAGCCACGTGCGCCGGTACCGCGCTCCATCGCCTTTGCCGCTATTAGAGAAATCGCTTCCTCAGTAACCTCTAGTTTCACATCGTCAATGTCAAATAGCCGCATAAACTGCTTCACGATAGCGTTACGAGGTTCCACCAAAATACGACGGAGCGCCTCCTGGTTCAACTTTGGTACTGACGCGATCACCGGTAACCGACCAATAAATTCTGGAATCAGACCATACTTGCGAAGATCCTCTGGTTGCGTCTGTATAAAGGGGTCAATGTCGCGCTCCATATCCGATCTGTCGGTGGTGAACCCTAGCGCCCGTTTTGCAACGCGCGCATTGATGATGTCCTCCAACCCGGCGAAAGCGCCGCCAACAATGAACAAAATGTTGGTGGTGTCGATCTGCAGAGAACCCTGATGTGGGTGCTTACGACCGCCCTGCGGCGGCACCGCTGCTACAGTGCCTTCCAGAATCTTTAACAACGCCTGTTGCACACCCTCACCAGATACATCGCGTGTGATTGAAGGGTTTTCAGCTTTACGCGCCACCTTGTCGATCTCGTCGATATAGATAATGCCAGTTTCAGCGCGCTTAATATCGTTATCAGCAGCTTGAATAAGTTTCAGTAAGATATTCTCAACATCTTCACCCACATAGCCTGCTTCGGTAAGCGCTGTGGCATCGGCGATAGCAAAAGGTACGTTCAACATACGCGCCAATGTTTGAGCGACATACGTTTTTCCGCAACCGGTGGGACCAATGAGCAGCACATTAGATTTCACTAACTCGACAGTATCTTCATCTGAGTTGGTGCTGCAGGCTCGCAAACGTTTGTAGTGGTTGTAAACCGCAACAGAAAGCGCCTTTTTGGCGGCATCTTGGCCGACGACATATTGATTGAGGAAATCGTGAATCTCAGTTGGTTTAGGCAGCTCGTCTTTTTTTTCTGCAGAGTCTAACGCGGCAATCTCATCGTCAATCACTTCGTTGCAGAGATCGACGCACTCATCACAGATATACACACCGGGGCCAGCAATGAGCTTTTTAACCTGCTTTTGGTGCTTGCCGCAGAACGAGCATTTGTAGAGGTCTGCGTCACCCACAAGGCGAGCCATGTTTGTCCATGCCTTTCAATCGTTAAACTTGATTTATCCGATTTTAAGGAGTATCGGACTTGATCAGTTTTTCATTACCACAAAGTTCTGGAAAACCTCCACCAACATTTTCCTTACGTGTCTTAAGTATCAGTCGAGACCCTTAAGGCTTGGCAAGATGTCATCTATCAGAGCGTATTCAATTGCTTCGTTTGCTGTTAGGAACTTGTCACGCTCCACGTCTAGATGCACCTGCTCGACAGATTTGCCAGTGTTATCGGCGATCATCTGCTCCATCAAAGTACGAATCCTAGTGATCTCACGGGCTTGAATCTCCAGATCGGATGATTGCCCGTAGCTGCCTTCGGAAGTGGCTGGCTGATGGATGAGGATGCGCGAGTTCGGCAACGCCAACCGTTTTCCCTTAGTACCCGCTGCCAATAGCACAGCGGCAGCGGACGCTGCTTGCCCGAGACACACAGTTTGAATCTCCGGTTTGATGTAACGCATCGTGTCATAGATCGCAGTTAGCGCTGTGAAAGAGCCACCAGGCGAGTTGATATAGATACTGATCTGCCGATCTGGGTCAAGCGATTGCAGGCACAACAACTGTGCCATCACCGCGTTGGCGATTTCATCACCAATTGGAGTGCCCAGAAAAATGATGCGATCTTCGAATAGCTTGGTATAAGGATCAACGCGCCGTACGCCATAACTGGTGCGTTCTTCCCACTGCGGAATGATGTAATCCATCCGTGGGCGGGTAGATATAGACACACCACCTACCGGAACTAAATCTTGTTGAAAACTGGTCATTATAGTTTGCACCATCCTCACAATGAACCTGCGGAGTTGATCTGCGAGGCTCGCTCGTAGACATGATCTATAAAACCGTAAGTCAACGCTTCGTCGGCAGTGAACCAACGATCCCGATCCCAATCGGTTTCAATCTGCTCCAAACTCTGGCCAGTATGCTGTGCGATTAACTCCCGCATCACCTGCTTGGTGTGCAGCGATTGTTCGGCTTGGATGCGGATATCGGTTTCCGTGCCCCCTACCCCACCAGATGGCTGATGCATCAGAATGCGCGCATGTGGCAGTGCGAATCGCTTACCTGGCGTACCAGCCGAAAGTAAAAACTGCCCCATAGATGCCGCCAGCCCCATAGCTACGGTAGCGACATCGTTACTAATCCACTGCATAGTGTCGTAGATAGCCATGCCAGCATCGACCACGCCACCTGGCGAATTGATATAAAGGTAGATGTCCTTTTCAGAATCTTCCGCGTTGAGTAGCAACATCTGCGCACAAATCGCGTTAGCATTCTCATCTTTTAACTCAGAACCCAAGAAAATGATGCGGTTCGCAAGCAAAGATTGATATACATTGTCAGTCATGCCACCAACTGGCAGTTGGGAAGCCATACGAGGATTTTCGATCACAGTTAGAACCTACTCGTTAGGAGTGACATTTTTTGTGGAGCGCTATGCACTATTCGCTATCAGCTTCATACCCGGCGACGACAACGCTTTTCTTCTTGCGCTTACCATATGTTCTCTTTTTGTCGGCTGGGAAAGGATTCGACGAAACCAGTGCATCCAGCCATTTGGTGTTCGGGTCAATGTCGAGTAACACTGCTTTCACCAGTAGCGTCATTGGCAACGCCAACAACGCACCTAGACCACCAAACACCCATCCCCACACCAACAGCGAGATAAACGAAGCGGAGGCGTTGATACCTACCGCATCGCCGGTGAACCTTGGCTGAATAACCGATTGGATCGCAAAGTTCAGCACTGAGTAAACGATAATGAGCGCTAACATCTTCTGCCAACCACCCCCCAACAAAGCGAGCAGCGCAGGAGGAGCCAGCCCCACCACAAAACCGACGTTGGGAATATAGTTGGTAAGGAACGACAAAATCACCCACACCATCGGCATTGGCACACCAAGAATCACTAGTGCCACGCCGTCTAATGCGGCAATAATAGCGCCGAAGAACGATGTCACCAGCCAGTAACGTCGCACTCCACTGCCGAATGAACTTAGCACTTGGCTGACGTGCGAGTTGGACTTTGCCGACAGCCGCACTCGATCAGCAAAACCAGGCGTGTCCATAGCAAAGAAGATCAGACTAGCTACGATAACGACGATGCCACCAAGAATGGCGGATGTTTGTGAAAGCAGACTAGTGGCTACATTGACGATTGAGTTAGGGTCGATTTTCTTCAGAATATCCATGATCCCAGTGGTTTCAATGTCGGGATCAAACTGCCTTATCAGATCAATGATGGAGTTAATCATCTTGGAATACTGGGCGCTGTATTCCGGCAACACGTTTACCATGTCGTTGACAGCCCATACGATAGCGCCCACAGCAAATAGCAAAATCACAATCACTGCAAGAGCCATTACTGTAGCGCCCACCCAGGCTGGCGCACCCTTGGAAACCAAGAAAGCATGCAGTGGGTAAGCAGCGATCACTAGGTTTAACGCCAAAAACATTGGCGCTAAGAAAGTACCGAGTTCTCGCATCAGCACTAACGCCCCCAGTGCGCCAACCAACCCGATCATGCCTACAACGAACTGCGGCAAACCGAAAGACCGGGCACGCGAATGCTCCGCGACCGAGGGGGTATCGGTTTCCATAATCAACTATCTTAACGAAACTAAGTGCTACTTAAAGCATCTTGTTTATTTAATCGTTTTCGGTTTGCTAACAGCGGGCTTAGTTTCCGCCTTTTTGCTTGCCGTCGCCGCTTTCGTAGGCGATGTTTTCTTTGGTTTTGCAACGGTAGTTGTTTCAACAGTTTCAGTAGCAGGTGCCGTATCGGTTTCTATCACATCGTCGTAAGTACCATCAGAGCGTAGCCGCGATATGTCGAGCACCTTACCACCAGCGGTTACGGTCGCTTCGGTGATGATTGTTCCCACTGCTTTGCCCCGTCGAATGTCCGCCAGCCACTCCTGCATATGACCATGATCCATCATGTGCTTGGCTTCTTCTTCAGGCGTGGTGCCGTTTTCCGCCGCTTTCTGTAACAACATGCCAGTGAGGTCTTCCTGCGTTAGCTCAACTTCACGCACCGCCGCCACCTTGTCAAGGATGATCTGTGCTCGGATACCACGTTCTGTACGTTCCCGAATCTGTGCCCAAAACTCGTCCTCATTCTTGGTGGTCTCCTCCACACTGCGCGCTAAATAGCTCTCCACGCTCATCCCCATTTGGGAAAGTTGCTGAATGAGTTGCTGTTTACGCGGTTCGAATTCGTCGTCTACCACCTGGGACGGTAATGCGAACGACACCTGCGCTACCACTTCATCTAGCGCCTTGTCGCGCGCCGCATTGACCTGATCGAGCCGAGCCATGCGAACCAGCGAATCGCGCAACCCGGACAACATCTCATCCGCCGTGTCATACTCGCTCACCAACTGCGCAAAGTCGTCATCAAGGGCTGGTAAATCCTGCTGCTGTACCTTGCGCACTGTAATCGTAATGTCTGCCGCTTCACCCTCATGAGCACCACCTGCCAAAGTGGAACTAAACGTTTTCGCCTCCCCCGCTTGCAGCCCGATGATCGCATCATCTAGCCCATCCACCAAGCCACCGGCACCAACACGGTACGTCATGGCGTGTGCGGCAGAATCGGCAAGCTCTTCACCGTTCTGCATAGCGTTCAGATCAATCACAACTACATCGTCACGCTCCGCAGCACGCTCAAGTTCTGTGTAACTGGCAAAACGTTGTCGCAGTAACTGCACTCGCTCGTCTACCTCGGCATCCGATACCGCTACGGGGGCAACGTCTACCTTAATCTTGGAAAAATCTGGCAACTCGAACTCCGGTACTATGTCCACTTCGACATTAAGCTGTACAGGAGCACCGTCCACTAGCTGTGTCAGATCGATTTTGGGTTGCCCAAGCGGCATCAAATTGTGTTCTCCCAATGCCGCACTGTAAACGTTCGGCAGAATCTCATTCACCGCCTCTTGTAACACAGCGGCGCGACTATAACGTTGATCGATGAGCGCCCGCGGAATTTTGCCTTTGCGAAAACCAGGAATGTTCACCTGAGTAGCTATCTGCCGATAGGACTTATCAATAGCCGGTTCTAGTTGGTCGAACGGCACCTCAATGGTCAACTTCACCCGGGTTTCACTGATTAGTTCCTTCGTGCTGGGCACTTTTTCTCCTCGATATTCCATGTTGTTACTGGGGAGCGGATGACGGGAATCGAACCCGCATGACCAGCTTGGAAGGCTGGGGCTCTACCATTGAGCTACATCCGCAGTGACGCTGCAACCCCAAGGTTCGCATTGTCAAAGTGTCAGCCTACCCGAATCGTGTGAAGTTGCACGAAAGCACGACGCTATTTAAGTACGCAATCATTTACGGTGTGCTGCCTGCTGTACTTCTATGAAAGCGGCTCGCAAGGCGGGGATACGAAGTTCGGATTCCACATCAAATGCTGGTTCTTGTTCGGCAGTTGCCGCCACTACCTGTTCGTCCAATAACTTCAAGATGTAACGCTCCACACGAACTCGGTTGGTAGCGTCCAGTAAATTCGCCTCGACGGGCGGTGTCCAGAAACCTAAACTCATCGATTCTCCCTCAAGATTTAAGATGCTACTCACGTCACCAATTTAAGACATGCCTGTGCAGCACACAAGCACTACCCGGGTATACCGTCGCTAAAACACAACAACAAACCTCATAGTTATGCAAAACGCCCACATCAAACATCCACTGATGTTAGCGAACCGCAAACCCTGCGCTCGCATCCCCTAAATAGTCATAGCTGCCACCATAAACCTGATCCTGCGACCAAAAGGGATTTATATCAGATTCACGGGAATGGCTCTACAGTACTGCATTTCCCCTTGTCGGGGCGGCGGGACTCGAACCCGCGATCTCCTGCTCCCAAAGCAGGCGCGCTAGCCACTACGCTACGCCCCGATTGACCAACCAATACTAGACGATCAACCACTGAATAAAAACACTGCGACAAACTCGATTACCGGTAAGGTACACATTATGGCAGACAACGAGCAGTTTATTCCTCCGAAAAAAACTCGCCGCCCCGGTGGACGCGATGGTGTTTCTGCAATGGTCACCACCGACCGCGCACTGCGGGTACGAGAGTTGATGACTCCACCCAAGCCACTGTCAACACCAACCCGAACTCTAGCTGAGCGCGCCGCTGGCCGAGCCGCTGGAAACGCAGCCAAAGTCTTGTCCATTAGCGAAAACCAGTAATTTAACAAGTCTCATAACTAACTATTCTCTGAGTGCACTACGATCGGGCACGAACCCGGATGATCATAGCTTCACCGCCATAAACCTCGAAGACGGATACGCTTAAAATCCGTTACCGGGTTTCGTAATCAGTTACTTTCTGGATGCGTCGCAGGTGACGATCCCCTCCAGAAAAAGGAGTGAGTAGGAAAGTCTGCACGATCTCCCAGGCTTCTTCATTCGTAGTGAACCGCCCGCCGATTGAGATCACATTGGCATCGTTGTGTTCTCGCGCCAGTTTTGCAAGCTCCACATCGTTAGCGAGCGCCGCCCGCACTCCAAGCACTTTGTTCGCAGCGATCTGCTCACCGTTCCCAGATCCGCCAAGCACAATACCTAACGCTCCTTCTGCAACCACCGCCTCAGCGCACAGGATACAAAAATCCGGGTAGTCGTCTGTTTCGTCATAGTTCGTTGCACCATGGTCGACAACCTCGTAACCCACCTCAGTGAGCGCCCCTACTAGAAACTCCTTCAACTCGAAGGCAGCATGATCGGTAGCTATATGTACTTTCATAATCGAATCCTTTCAAAAACTGGCTAACACTAACGTTGCGGTAACGAAATGATGGAATGGTATTTTCTGCTATCCCTATCGACGTACCGAGATACCTAGCATAAAAAAAATCATTCAATACAACACATAACCGTCAGCGAGTAACTAACCAATAATCCTTTCTCCATCCAATAACTTGCGAAACCCCACCTCATCTAGTATCGGACGACCCAACTCGGCAGCCCGATCCGCCTTGGAGCCGGCGTTATCGCCGACCACCACGTAATCTGTTTTTGATGACACCGCACTGGATGCCTTACCTCCGCGACTAATTATTGCCTCTTTCGCTTCCTCCCGAGTGAATCCGGTGAGCGTACCAGTAACCACAATAGTCAACCCGGACAGTAAATTAACTTGACCAGTCAGCATCGTCTCGTCAGCCATCCGTACTCCGGCGACGCGCCAACGATTCACAACCTCCAGATGCCAAGGCCGCGAGAACCATTCAATAACCGATTCGGCGATCACTGCTCCCACCCCGGCTATTTCAGCTAGCTGATCTGCGCTCGCCGCAGTGATGGCAGCCAAAGAACCGAATCTAGTAGCCAGCGCCCGGGCAGCCGTCGGACCAACATGGCGAATTGATAACGCCACCAACACGCGCCACAACGGTTGCTGTTTCGCCCGCTCCAGTTCGCGTAGCAAAGTGAATGTGGTTTCCTTAGGCTTGCTGGGTTCACGCTCCGTGCCTTTCGTCCAAAAATATGGCTCCAAAACCCACTTTTCGCTGCCTTTTGGATGCCGCCATACGCATACTGACTCTAAATCAGCAATGGTGAGATCGAATAAGGCGGATTCGCTACGCAGTATTGGCTGTTGCTGCGGCGCGCTCGCGTCAGCGGGACGATTCGTCTCAGGAGCTATTAGTGCGGTTGCGCTCTCATAACCCAATGCCTCAATATCGAACGCGCCACGCGCCGCCAACGCGAACACTCGCTCGATGAGTTGTGCTGCACAGCCTTGAGCATTGGGGCAGCGAATATCCTTGTCAGATTCCCTTTCGGGTCGCAGTTTAGTGCCGCATGATGGACAATGTATCGGCATAACGAACTCGCTGAGTTCGCTTTCTCGACCTGCCCGCGCCGCCACTACCGGCCCCACTACTTCCGGGATGACATCACCAGCTTTACGGAGTACCACTACGTCACCAATGAGAACTCCCTTGCGTTTCACCTCATAAGCGTTGTGTAGCGTAGCTCGCTCAACGGTGGAGCCAGCCACTTGCACCGGCTCCATGATCGCATACGGCGTGATACGACCGGTACGCCCCACCCCTACTTCAATGGACAGTAACTTTGTGTGCACTTCTTCTGGTGGAAACTTATACGCAATCGCCCAGCGCGGAGCACGCGATGTCGCGCCCAACGAATCATGCGCTGTTAATGCGTCAACTTTCACGACCACACCGTCGAGTTCGTGTTCCATATCGTAACGATGCTCACCCACCCAAGCCACATATTCCGCTATTTCCGCATGGGTACTAACCACCCGATAATGCGGCGACGTGGGCAACCCCCAACCTTGTAATAACTCATAGGCCGCTGACTGCGTTTCCACCGTAAAGCCGCTGTAAGCGCCGATGCCATGTACCAACATCGCTAAAGGACGTGCCGCAGTGACGGTTGAATCTTTCTGTCTGAGCGATCCGGCAGCAGCGTTACGCGGGTTAGCGAACGGCGATTTCCCCGCCGTCACCAAAGCGGCGTTTAACTCCTCGAAAGCCGCCACTGGGAAAAACACTTCACCTCGCACCTCCACCAAAGACGGCACCTTAGCACCTAGCAATCGGGTAGGAACCACGCCGATGGTGCACACATTGGATGTGATGTCTTCGCCCACCAAACCATCCCCTCTGGTAGCCGCAGACACCAACCTCCCAGCGCGATAAACCAGATCAACAGCTAAACCATCAATTTTTAACTCGCAGAGATACGACGGCAAATACCCCAGCAACCGCTCAATGCGCGCCAACCAATCAGACAATTCTATCTCGGAAAATACGTTGTCAAGGCTTAGTAAACGTTCCAGATGCGTGATCGGCGCGAAGTCACTTACCGCCTGCGATGCACCCACTCGCAATGTTGGGGAATCAGCTGTCCTAAACTCAGGGTAGCTATCTTCCAAAGCCATCAAATCGCGCATCATTTGGTCATATGCAGCATCTGAGAGCGTAGGCGCATCCGCACCGTAGTACTCTTGTTGCGCTTGCAAAATACGTTGCGTCAACCGTTGCCACTGTTGCCTAGCTTCAGCAAAGTTGTTAGCTACCATAACTCCATCTTGCCCCATAGCACTGACGTTTTCTACTGCGGCACCTATTAGGCTAGTACTCGTTTAGTTGGTCTCGTAGTGCGGCCAGTTATGAGAGGTGCAATATGAACCCTGCGAACATCACCCGTGCGGAAGCCCAAACAAGATCGGCACTGTTGACGGTTGAGCATTATGACGTAAAAGTGGATTTGAGAGCAGTCATGCCGGTTGCAGCAGAACCCATCGAGAACTTCATCTCACACTCCACAGTTACCTTTAACGCTCAAGCATCCGGCGACACTTGGATAGACCTCATCGCCGACCAACTGCTAGCTGCCAGCCTGGACGGACAATCGCTCTCCCCCGACGTTTTCGCCGATTCGCGACTACCACTCCACGTCGAGCCTGGACAACACGAACTCAGCATCACCGCGCTCTGCCGTTACTCCCACACCGGCGAAGGATTGCACCGATTCGTCGACCCAGCAGACCAGCGCGTCTATCTTTACACCCAGTTCGAGACCGCCGATGCACGGCGCATGTATGCCTGTTTCGAGCAACCCGATCTGAAAGCCACTTTTCAATTGACGGTGCTCGCTCCCTCCACCTGGCAAGTGGCTTCCAACAGCTTAACTCCAAAGCCAGAACTTAACTCTGATCATGGCGTTTGGAAATTTGCAGCAACAGGGCGCATCTCAACTTACATAACGGCGCTCATCGCTGGCGAATATCACGTTGATTCTTCTCAGGTGATGAGCAGTCGCGGCGCGATCCCCGCAGCGTTACTATGCCGGAAATCTATGGTGGCGCACTTGGATACCGCAAAAATCCGCGAGACCACCCAACGTGGTTTCGCAGTGTATGAGAAAGCGTTTGGTGTACCGTATCCGTTCGATAGTTACGATCAAGTGTTCGCCCCTGAGTACAACGCCGGAGCTATGGAGAATGCTGGTTGTGTCACTATCCGCGACGAGTATCTTTTCCGTTCTAAAGTGAGCACCGCGCAGTATGAAGCTCGTGACAACACTATCTTGCATGAGTTGGCGCACATGTGGTTCGGCGATTTGGTGACGATGCGCTGGTGGGATGATCTGTGGTTAAACGAAAGTTTTGCTGAATGGGCATCGCACTACTGCCAACAGGTGCTCGTCGGCGAACATGAGGGGATAAATCCTTGGGTGGGGTTCGCTAATGGCCGGAAGACTTGGGCTTTTAATGCTGATCAACTTCCGACGACACATCCGGTAGCTGCCGATATGGTTGATCTCGACACTGTAGAACAAAGCTTTGATGGCATCACATACGCCAAAGGTGCCTCGGTGTTAAAGCAGTTGGTAGCGCACGTCGGCGAACGGCAGTTTTTGGCGGGAATACATGCCTATCTAGAAGCACATAGTTGGAGTAACGCCACTTTCGCTGACCTTATTGATGCCCTGCAAGTGTCCTCCGGGAGCGACCTGAGTGATTTCGCGGCTAATTGGCTGGAAACGGCTGGAATGAACACCCTCACCCCCCGATTAAGTGTGGATGCTGATGGCGTTATCACCGAGTTTACAGTTGAGCAGAGCGCGCACCCGGAGCATCCGAAGTTACGCCACCACCACTTCAGCATCGGGTTCTTCGATCTGGTGAATGAGGAGATTGTGCGCACAGGGGGTTTGGATAATGTGGACATATCTGAGGGCACCACTGCGATAGCCGCCTTTGTTGGGCAACGATGCCCTCGTATTGTGTTGTTGAACGCAGGTGATGAGACGTTTGCCAAAATCCGCTTAGATACAGATTCGCTACAAGCTACGATGAACGACATTGGGAAGATCACTGACCCACTGGTTCGTGCAGTTATTATGACTAGCGCGTGGGATTCGTGGCGCGATGGCGAAATTGGCAGTCGAGATTTTCTTGATTTGGTGCTGGCAAGTGTGCCAGTGGAAAGTGACATGATCGCGTTGCAGGCGCGGTTGAACAGTGCCGGTCTTGCCGCCGGGATGTACTCTGCGCCGCAGTATCGCGCGGCAAATCGTAAATATTTGACTTCACAGCTAGCCGCATTGTTGAAAACAAGCGAACCCGGTTCAGACAAACAATTATTAATCGCAGATGCATTGATACGGGTTATTGATACCCCGCTTGGTAACGCTCTATTGAAAGCCTGGCTAGCCGATGAAGAGGTGCCACCTGGGCTAGTTATAGATGTTGAGCGGCGTTGGGCAATGCTAACGACGCTGGCAGCCAACGGCGAGTTGGAACTGGGACAGTTGTCGGCTATGGAAGCTGCCGACGTAACCATCAGCGGAGTTGAACGAGCCGCCGGAGTACGGGCTGCGTTGCCCACATCAACTGCCAAAGCGGAAGCTTGGCGTTTACTCACTACGACGGCCGACGTGCCAAACGGCACTGCCCGACAGATAGCGCAGAACTTCATGCAGCCTGGGCAAGAAGACGTACTGGCACCGTACGCTGCAAATTATCTCTCACTCGTTGCAGCGATCTCAAACAAAGCGGGGTTCTTTGCCGACAGAGGAAACTGGCTCACTGATCTGTTGCTCACTCAACTGTGGCCAGAACCGCTAGCCGATGAAGCGTATCTCGCTCAAGTATCGCAACGGCTACTCGCTGAGCCGAAACTTAGTGATGCGCTAAGCCGCACCCTCGCAGACAATGTGGCAGGTAGTCGTCGCAAATTGGCTGCGCAGCAGGCCAGCAGGAAGTGGGATGCTCGCTGATGGATAGCTTTCCAGCAAACTCAACTCGTCCAATTATCATCAACAATGTCACTATGCCAGACACCCGGATAGGTGCGCTCTACATCGTCGATGGAGTTTTTGTAGCCACGCCACCTTCGGACGCGCTACTCATTGACGGTTCCGGGCTGATTGCACTGCCTGGTTTAGTTGATCCACACACGCATCTGCGCGAACCGGGGGGTGAAGCCGCCGAAACTATCGCAACCGGCACATTGGCGGCGGCGCGTGGCGGTTACACTTGCGTGTTGGCGATGCCAAACACCACACCGACTACCAATGGAGCCGTTGAAGCCGATTGGTTGCTGCGCCGAGCAGCAGCCACCGCTAGTGCAGCGGTGCTTCCTATCGGCGCAGTTACGCTTGACCGCGCAGGTCAACAGTTAGCCGATATTGCCTCTCTAGCCACCAGTCAAGCACGAGTGCGGGTATTCAGCGATGATGGCGCTTGTGTGCTGGACGAAAATCTACTACGCGCAGCCATGCAGGCGGTACTACCGTATGACGCTGTGATCGCCGAACACGCTCAGGATACTCGGCTAGCTGGTGCTGATACTTGCTGTGGTGCCGAGCTAGCAGTTTGCACCGCCTGGGAACTGCCGCCCTGGCCACGCGAAGCCGAGTGGCGCATAGTGGAACGTGATATTCAACTGGCAGCAGAAACTGGCGCTCGACTGCACATCTGCCATGTTTCCACTACGGAATCTTTGGAGTTGATTCGCAGTGCTAAGGCACATGGAGTGCGCGTCACCGCTGAGGCCACTCCGCATCATCTGTTGTTGGATAGTGAATGCATAGCCACACTTGACACTGCCTATAAGGTGAGTCCACCACTGCGTCCGGTATCCGATGTGTTAGCGCTCAGACGGGCGGTGATTGACGGCACTATTGACATGATAGCCACCGATCACGCCCCACATACCTTAACCGACAAGGCGTGTTCATTCCCGAATGCTGCTCCCGGCATGATCGGGTTGGAGTATGCGTTAGGAGTGGTGATGGAAGTGCTAGTCAATCCGGGTTTGATCGGTTGGTCTGATGTGGCTCGGCTGATGAGTTATGCCCCGGCGGCGCTGGCTGGGCTTACCAATCAAGGGCAGCCGCTCACTATTGGAGCACCGGCGAACCTCACTTTAATCAACCCCATCAGGCGCGCTCTGGTTGAGCGCACAACGGCTGTATCCAAGGGGCGCAACAATCCGTATCATGGCAGAGAACTGCCCGACCCAGTGGAGTGCACCATCTGGGCGGGGAAACTCACAAATTATCGATAACACCACACTTTTTAATAGTGCTGCGACAAGGCGGGTGCATTTTGGTTACGGGAATGCACCCACCTTGGGCGTGCTTTATGCTATTTCTTCTTGCTCCCGGTGCGCCATGTTGGTGCGGGGTCATCTGATGGGTCAAGTTTCCACTCAACAACTTCCGGCATGTCCTGCAAAAACTCCACGATATATTCGGCATGTTTGGCGAGCATCCGCTCACAGTACTGATACAACTCGTGGGCACCCTTCGGTAGATTGCGGGCGTTGTTGATGCAGTCCAACACCAGATGGTAACGATCGACTTTGTTGCGCACCACCATGTCGAATGGGGTAGTAGTGGTGCCCTGCTCCACGAAACCTCGGGCGCGGAAACGATCCGGTTCCGGCCTACCGTGTACCAGTTGGTGGATAGCACCGGGATAGCCGTGGAAAGCAAACACTACGTCTACGTCCTCAGCGAAAGTGTCAGCGAACGCTTTTTCGCTCATACCGTGTGGGTGATCTTTCGGACGATACAACGTCATCAAATCGACGACGTTCACAAAACGCACTTTGAACTCTGGCAACCGTTCCCGCAAGATTTCAGCGGCGGCGACGGCTTCCATGGTCACCACGTCACCGGCGCATGCAATCACGATGTCGGGTTTCTCTTTACCAAGATCAGCCGTACCCGCCCAATCCCAGATACCGTAACCTCGGGTGCAATGTTCGATCGCTTCGTCCATCGACAACCATTGGAACTGCGGTTGCTTATCTTGCACGATGAGATTCACATAATTTCGGCTCCGGAAACAGTGATCGGCCACTTCAGCGAGACAGTTGGCATCCGGCGGTAAGTAGATGCGAGACACGTCACCGCGCATGTTTAACACCACTTGTAATAACATCGGCGATTGGTGTGAGAATCCGTTATGGTCGTTGCGCCAGCAGGTACTCGATAACAAAATGTTTGTGGAAGGTACCGGCGCGCGCCAAGTTAAATGTTCAGCTTCCTGAAGCCATTTGGCCTGCTGCATCGTCATGGAAGCGCTCACCATTGCGAATGCTTCATAGGTGGCAAACATGCCGTGTCGCCCGGTGAGTGTGTAACCGTCCAACCAACCGTGACAGTTGTGCTCACTGAGCACTTCCATCACTCGACCGTTTGGGCTGATTTTTACATCAATAGCGTTAGTGGGTTCCATGAAAGTGCGATCCGACACCTCAAAGACGGCACCCAGCCTGTTGGAGTTGGTTTCGTCTGGGCAAAATAGTCGGAAATTGGTGGGGTTTTTGGCGTAGATGTCACGCATCAACTCCCCTAGTTTACGAGTGGACTCGAAGCGTAGCGTACCGCGAGTTTCCGGTGTCACCTCAATGGTGTAATCTCGGAAATCGGGCATGTCTAGTTCTTTGGTGAGCAGACCGCCGTTAGCATGTGGCGTGGCGCTCATCCGCTTGATACCCCCAGGATTGTTCGCTTTGACGAGCGCCGTTGGGCTGCCATCGGAGTTGAATAATTCATCGATGCGATAACTTCGCAACCACTCTTCCAGTAAGGCGAGATGATCGGGGCTTTCTTTCACGCCGGATAGCGGAACCTGATGCGCCCGCCATGTACCTTCCATCACTTCACCATCTACCACCTTAGGGCCAGTCCAACCTTTCGGAGAACGCAGAATTATCATCGGCCATGCGGTGTCGGCAAAGTTATAGTCGGGATCGCAACGAGCTTCTTCTTGAATCTCTTTAATACGAGTCCAGGCGTATGCCAATGTGTTAGCGAAACGTTCATGCATCCACGGCAGATCGTCACCTTCCACCCACAGCACTTCATAGCCGTGACCTTCAAATAGGCTCTGCACTTCTTCGGGATCCTTGCGCGCCAACACAGTGGGACCGGCGATTTTGGCACCGTTAAGATGCAGGATTGGCAACACTGCACCATCATGGCGTGGGTTGAGGAACGATACGCCTTTCCAACCGCCCTCTAGCGGTCCGGTTTCCGCTTCGCCGTCACCAACCACAGCGACAACTAGCAGATCAGGATTATCGAACGCCGCGCCAAAAGCGTGACTCATTGCGTAACCCAATTCGCCGCCCTCATGAATGGAACCCGGTGTGGTTACCGAGGCATGTGAAGGGATGCCGCCCGGAGAAGAAAACTGCCGGAACATCAACTTCATGCCGTCGTCGTCTTGAGTGACGCGCGGGAAGCATTCGGTATAGTAACCCTCCAGGTATCCGGCGGCTACCAATGCTGGGCCGCCGTGTCCCGGCCCGGCGATGTAAATGCAATCTTGATCGGTTTCCCGAATCAGTCGATTGACGTGAGCGTAGATAAATCCGAGGCCAGCAGATGTGCCCCAGTGTCCCAACAAACGGGGCTTGATGTCGTCAGCGATAAGCGGGCGTCTCAATAAAGGATTGTCCTGCAGATATATCTGACCTACAGTCAGATAGTTACAGGCACGCCACCAGGCATCAATTTTCTCAATCTCGGGTTTGGTAAGTTTCGGTATGGAAATAGCCATAGCTACAACGCTAGCGCGAAATGGGTGTCGCTCGCCTGACATATCGAAAAATCCCAGCAAATATCCTACAAATAGTAGCTATCACGCCGATAAATCAACAGTTCAGTTCCCATCAAAGCTAACAGCAACCGTAAGCTAAACCACCAACTAAAGTGTGGACGGAACTTCCCGCAAGCCGAAACGAAACTTACCACACCGCCTCATCGAGCGGTACTCGGGAGTGGGTGCCTTCATTCCATAGCAGTTCGGGTGCCTGTTCGCCGCGCAACTCTTCGGACATCCCAGTTAACACTTCGACGATACGCACCGTAGCCGCTCGACATGCTTCCCGATCAGCGGGGTCGGCACCGTACGAACTCATATCAATAGGCTCACCGATACGATACGAAACCCATTTGCGGGGAAAAAGATCCCAACCGTTTCCTGGCCCCCCCCATCCTTTACGAGCGATTCGATGCACCCCACCGCCATCTGACAACACTTGATTCGCGCCGTACTGCACTACTGGAATCACCGGGCACCTTGCAGCTATAGCGATACGTGCAGCACCCGTTTTGCAAGCCATCGGCCACATGTTCGGCTCTTGCGAAACTGTGCCTTCGGGATACATCACTATTACCCGTCCGGCTTGAATGTGTTTAACGGCGGCATCCAATGCGTCCGAGGAATGATCAGTACCCCGATACACCGGCACTTGGCCAGCTTGCCGGAACAACCAACCAAGTAGCGGCACATTAAAAAGTTGTGATTTCGCTAGAAAGTACGGCCAACGCCCTTGATAAGCCACAAACTCCGCCAGCAACAGCGGGTCGAAACTCGACACATGATTCGCAACAATCAACGCTCCGCCAGTAGCCGGTAAAACCGAACTACCATCACCATAATCACGTTTGACAACCAAGTTGAGTAGCCCATGTATCGGAAGCGCCAACATTTTTAGTGGCCAAGGCGCTAGCTCACGGTTCACGTTAAACAGCCATGGTAGCTGTGCCATTTCCCGCTTTATATTCACTGAGCTATTGTACGAGGTGCGCCACCCGCCTATCACTAACGAGCCGTCACTGAACAACCGTAACCGGTAAATACTTTGGACGGGTCGTCTCGAATGTCGCAATAGTTGTCTCATGTTGCAAAGTGGCACCGATGTCATCCAAGCCAGCTAATAACCGCTCACGCACATAACTATCTATTTCAAAGTGGTACGACATTCCCGCAAAATCGATGGTTTGTGTCACCAAATCGACACTCATCTGTTCACCGGGAGCTGCTTCTATAGCCTGCCATAGCACTTTCACATCGGTTTCACTAAGCTGTGCCAACACCAGCCCGGCCTTACCGGCGTTGTTAAGAAAAATCGGCCCGAACCGCGACCCAACCACCACCGTAAACCCGTAATCCAGTAGCGCCCATACAGCGTGTTCGCGAGAACTTCCCGTGCCGAAATCTGATCCCACCACCAAAATAGATGCCCCGGTGTAGCGTGCTTGGTTCAGCACAAATGTTGGATCATCGCGCCATGCTTTGAATAGTCCATCGTCAAACCCAGTGCGGGTGATGCGCTTCAAAAACACTGCCGGAATGATTTGGTCAGTGTCCACATTGCTGCGTTTAAGCGGTGCGGGAATACCGGTATGGTTGTTAAAAGCTTTCATAATTGATTCCTTTAAATATCCTGCGGTGCACTCAATCGCCCGGTGACGGCAGTGGCGGCGGCCACCAGCGGACTTACTAGATGCGTACGACTACCTTTGCCTTGTCTTCCCTCAAAGTTTCGGTTGGAGGTAGACGCTGCACGCTCCCCTGGTACCAACTGATCGGCATTCATCCCCAGACACATGGAACAGCCGGCGTACCGCCAATCCGCCCCGGCCGAAATGAACACTTGATCGAGTCCTTCTGACATCGCCTGCTCACGTACTTTGGCGGAACCGGGCACCACCAGCATTCGTACTCCGTCGGCCACTTTGTGACCTTTGATAACCGCTGCCGCAGCTCTTAAATCTTCAATGCGCCCATTAGTACAGGAACCGAGAAACACCGTATCAATAGTTATGCTCTTAAGCGGTGTTCCGGCCGTCAATCCCATATATTTCAACGCTCGCGCGGCGGCGTTCGCCTCCACCGCGTCTGCAAAGTTGACAGGATCAGGCACCACACTATCTAGCGCCACTCCTTGCCCTGGGTTAGTTCCCCAAGTAACGAAAGGACGAACATCGCTCGCTTCCAACACGATCTCGGCATCAAACGTCGCGTCTGAATCGGAGAACAACGTTTTCCAGTAGGCCACAGCAGCATCCCATTCAGCACCCTGCGGTGCATGAGGTTTGCCCCGCACATACTCGATAGTTTTTTCATCCGGTGCGATTAATCCCGCTTTCGCGCTCCATTCGATACTCATGTTGCAGATCGTCATTCTGCTTTCCATGGAAAGCTTTTCGATAGCTGAACCGCGATACTCCACCAGGTAGCCTTGACCCCCGCCAGTGCCAGTGCGTGCAATCAGATACAGGATGAGATCTTTTGCGCTAACGTCGGCGGCAAGTTCACCGTTTACGGTGACGGCCATTTTTTGTAACCTGCCCTGCGGTAGGGTCTGCGTGGCTAACACATGTTCCACTTCAGACGTACCAATGCCGAACGCTAACGCTCCGAAAGCTCCATGCGTAGCGGTATGCGAGTCACCACACACGATGGTCATCCCCGGTTGGGTCAGTCCCAACTGCGGACCGACAACGTGTACGATGCCCTGTTCTGGGTCGCCTAGCGAATGAATCGGTACCCCGAACTCGGCTGCATTTTTCCGCAAGGTATCCAGTTGCAACTTAGAGATAGGGTCGGTGATTGGTTTGCATATGTCATCTGTAGGGGTGTTGTGATCTTCGGTGGCGATTACGAGAGCCGGACACCGTACTTTCCGTCCGCTTAAGCGCAACCCATCAAAGGCTTGTGGGCTGGTCACCTCATGCACCAGATGTAGGTCAATGTAGAGCAGATCAGGTTCGCCGGGGGCGCGACGCACCACATGTGCGTCCCAAATCTTCTCGCTGAGTGTTTTTCCCATAACGTCAGCCTATATTGGACAGTCCAACATTTGAGATGATAGTCTCACTGTATGGACGATACGAGCGGGGTTGGCGTATTGGACAAAGCTGCTCAAATGTTCACAGCGTTAGAGCAAGGGCCACTCACTCTTGGCGGATTGGTGGCAGCCACCGGGTTGGCGCGTCCCACAGCACATCGACTAGCGGTCGCACTGGAGTATCACCGAATGTTGGGGCGTGACCTGCAAGGTCGGTTCGTGTTGGGCAATAGAATACAAGAACTAGCCGCAGCTTCCGGCGAAGATCGCCTACTCGCCGCCGCCGCTCCGATTTTGGCCAGACTCCGCGATATTACCGGTGAATCGACGCAGCTTTTCCGTCGGCAAGGCGATGTGCGAGTGTGTATCGCCACTGCGGAACGTCCCGCCGGTTTGCGTGACACTATCCTTGTTGGCTCCCAATTGACGATGACTGCCGGTTCGGCTGCTCAGGTGTTGCTGGCGTGGGAAAGTGCTGATCAGATTGAGCGGGGTCTCGCAGACGCTAACTTCTCCGCCGTCGCATTATCCACAGTACGTCGCCAAGGGTGGGCACAATCGGTAGGTGAACGCGAACCTGGTGTCGCTAGCGTATCGGCACCAGTGCGCACTCCGCCGGGGAATGTAGTCGCCGCTATCAGCGTCTCTGGCCCTATCGAACGCTTGACCAGAACGCCAGGACGCTTGCACGCCACCGCTGTCATGGCAGCCGCTGAGCGACTCTCAGAAATCCTACGACGCTTCGATTCCGAATAGGCTCCCAGTAACGAAGCGGCTAGGTGCGGGCATAAAAGCTGTTAAAAACCTGTGGTTATTTGGGTGACGTTGCGCACAAAACCGCCCATTAAGCGACGTCCTAAACCTTCAAATCGTGCCGGGTCACCAGTGGTTAGAAACTCCAAACACGCTTGATGAGGAGTTTCCCGCAACAAACCCGCGCGCGTCAAAGTAGCAAACGCGGCTCTAGCACATTCGTCGGCGCTCGATACTAACGACACCCGCTCCCCCATCACATATCCGATCACACCAGAAAGCAGCGGATAGTGAGTGCAGCCCAGAATAAGCGTGTCTACTCCGACTGCGATTTGATTCTCCAGATACTTTTTTGCCAACGCCAATATTTCCGAACCAGTGGTGATACCCGCTTCTACCAGTTCCACAAATCTGGGACATATTGACGTGGTTAGGCTCACTTCAGAAGCCGCCAGAGCATCGTTATAGGAACGTGACGTAGCGGTTGCTTGCGTACATGCCACCCCTACTAACCCGTTGCGACTAACGGTAGCCGCTCGCATTGCTGCCGGAATGATCACATCGATGATAGGTAAGTCATAACGTTCGCGGGCATCGCGTAGCGCAGCGGACGAGCCGGTGTTGCAAGCGATCACCAACGCTTTAACGCCGCGCGCTACTAAAGCGTCCAAACACTGTAACGTATATTCCCGCACTTGAGAGATGGGACGCGAGCCGTACGGAGTGCGAGCGGTGTCGCCTAAATAGACAATATCCTCATTCGGCAACACATCGACTATTGCTCTAGCGACAGTCAATCCGCCGAACCCGGAATCGAAAACGCCAATCGGAGCCATCCGAGACGCATCCGCTTCAACTTCGCCAAAACGTTCCAGTTCATCGCGCAGCACAGTCTCCAGCAAAACTTCCTCCTTCGTATTAGCCCCCGCAGCAGTTAAAAGTCTAGGCGAAGTAATTCGCTACTATCTCCCGTTCATCGAAAGGAATCTTTTCCCCCATCACTTCTTCATACGGCACATCGCCTTTGCCTACTAGCAACACCAAATCACCGGGACGCGCCATATCGAGAATCTTCGGAATCGATATTTGGCGGCTGCGAATTATCTCGTATTTCCCAGCACCACCCCCTTCTTCGATGCCAGTTGCGATGTCGGCAAGAATCTGTTCTGGATTATCGGTACGCGGGCTGGCATCGGAAAGAATCACATAGTCAGCACTTTGTCCCAGCACTCGTCCGCAATCAAAGCGCCGAATATGTGCTCGATCACCTTCCAATCCGAACACGCTGAGAATGCGGTTAGGGTGATATTCCCGGGCAGTAGCCATCATGGACTCTATAGAGATCAAATTATGTGCAAAATCAATGAGCACGGTGTAGTCAGTGGGAGTTTCGAGGTGTTCCATGCGTCCTTTCGCTTGAAAATCTTTAAGCCCCGCCTGTACGCAAGGTATCGCAATGCCAAAGAAATCCGCGATACCAGCCGCAGCCAGCCCGTTTAGCGCGTTGAAGCTGCCGGGAATACCGAGCATCACTGGATAACGTGTCCGCGGTGTCACTACGTCGAACTCCACTGCCATCCGATGAGCATCCA
This sequence comes from Propionibacteriaceae bacterium, assembly GCA_031267295.1. Lineage (GTDB taxonomy): Bacteria > Actinomycetota > Actinomycetes > Propionibacteriales > Propionibacteriaceae > WRGV01. The sequence continues at coordinate 24,034 of JAIRZI010000078.1, forward strand.
TCGTGGTATTGATCTTTAATGCTTGATACTCCGCCCTTTCGGTGGTACCGAAAGTGTGCAACGGAGTACCCACCCCATCGACGATACGTTCGTATAACTCAGCGTCACGGTTAACAAATGCTTCTCGCACTTGAGCAAAGATGTGCTTTTTCCAGAAGAAGTAGTCGTCAAAATCGCGGTGCTCAGTAGCGCTGATGTGGTCGGGAGAAATGTTGGTGTACAACCCAAGATCGAACTCAATACCATCGGTGCGATGCATCATGTATCCCTGCGACGTGGTTTCCATAAAGAGATATTCGACCCCAGCCGCCACCATCTCGGCCATCTGCTGATGCAACGTCACCGGCTCCGGTGTGGTGTTAAGCAACTTCAACCAGGTGTCGGCGTAGAAGATGCCGTTACTTCCAATTATCCCCACTCGCTTCCCGGCAGCCTCAAAAATCGCCTTTAGCATGAACGAAATAGTGGTTTTTCCTTTGGTACCAGTGATGGCGACAGTTTTCAGTTTGCGTGCTGGATAGTCATACCACTTGGCGGCGGCATGGGCGAGGGTCACGCGCACATCTGCCACCAGAAACACCACAACGTCCGGTTTAGCTTCCAGTGAGAGCGGCACTTCATGCAACACGAATACTCGCACCCCGGCATCATAAGCCGCCATTACGAACTGATGCCCGTCAAGCGCAGCATTAGACGAGCCAGGCAACGCAAAAAACACCTGACCAGGTGCAGCTTTACGAGAATCGAAACAAAGCCCGTTCACCTGAACAGTTGCCGTATCCCCTTGAACGATGCTGCCAGGTTCACCGGCGATAAGATCGCTGAATGCGCGTTCACTCACTCCACCAGTCTAGAACCGTAACACTTAGGAGCGTCGATTAACCATGCGCTATCAACGGAACAATACAATCTGATACCACCTATTGAGCCACTTTTCCCAGCGGCGCGAGCGCAACTGCACGCATATATGTTGCAGATAAAGCAGACTTCTACTTAAACCTCCCAGCCAATCATCCGGCTTGAAATCTCGTACATCGTCCTACTTCAATAAAAGATAGGGTGTAAAAATAGCAACAGACATAGCACCCCGCCAGCAGTAAATTTACAACCTGATAGAAATTGCGTCCTACAGCAAGTTTTAGCCCGAGTTCAATTTAGAAGTGCAACATTGGTGTGTTGGTTTGAGTGTAGTTGTTGTTGGAAGGTTTCTGTGGGGGTGTTCCAGTTGAGGCATTTGAGGGGTCGGTTGTTGATTTCTTCTACGATGTCGGCTAGTTCTTGGTCGGTGAGGGTTGTCAGGCTGGTGCCTTTGGGTAGGTAGCGGCGGAGTACCCCGTTGAAGTGTTCGTTGGTGCCGCGTTGCCAAGCAGAGTAGGGGTCGGCGAAGAACACTTGTACTGCTAGCAGGTTTAGTAGGTAGTGGCGGTGGTTCTCTGCGCCGTTGTCTAGGGTAGTGGAACGGAGTGCGTGGGCGGGTAGTTTGGTGAACATGGCTAGTTGGGTGATTGCGGTTGTTGTGGCGCTGAGATCAGGGATTTTGTAGGCCATTAGGTACTTGCTGGTTCTTTCAACTTCGGTGTGGATACCGTCGTGGTCTGTTTTAGCTCCGAGTACGGTATCTCCTTCCCAATGGCCGAACTCGCTGCGTTGATTGATCGCATCGGGACGTTCATGGATAGACACACGCAATGGTATGTGGCTGGTGTGAACACGGCGTCCGTGCTTGTGGCGGCGGTTCTTGTGTCCTCTGACCAGGTACTGCCAGCGTTGCTTGTGTGTTTGACTGGGAGCGTATACCCATTTATAGATCGACTCATGTGAGACACGGATACCCTCGCGTATCCCACGTCCGGCAATCATCGCGGGAGACCAACCCCGACGTAACCCATCAGTGACATACGTCACTATCTCGTCATCGGTGAACAAGCGTGGCGGGTGTGAACGAGCCGCACGAGCGTCAGTTCCGCGTTGGGCTGGCCCAACGGCGTAACGAGCATCCAACCACGAACCAGTGAACCTTGGCGAACGATACGCACGATACGCCACAGACTCGCTAATAGGAACCCACATACCCCACCGAACCTCTCTGGAAACCGTCGAAACCGAACAACCCAACCGAAACGCAATCCGCCGCAACGACTCACCACGCTCCAACCCCTTCTCAATCTCAACCCGCTCATCCAAACCCAAACGAACATACAATGAACCCATAGCGCAACACCTCATCCTCACAGTGATCCTTAATACACACCAGAATAGGTGTTGCGCTTCTAAATTGAACTCAGGAGCGAGGTAACGCGCAACTTTTCCCCCGCAGGTAAAGGCGACGCAGCCGCCCCAGCAGACACCGACAGGCGGCTTACGGAACAGGCGACTTGCCCGCCATTTCGCAGGGGTTTGGGGCTTGCCCCAATAAGCGAGGGAAAGGCAGTATGACTGCATCTCCCCCTGCTTGCTAAAAACGTATCGGGTGATTTCTAAAAACGAATCCCACGATAATTAGGCAGGAGATAAGCTATTGCGTTTCGTACTGTATTTTCGTTACTTCTACGGTATTCACGCTCACACATTCGAGCAGCCTTTCATCGAATATCGCAATATTATATCCGCCCTCTTTAAGCGTACTTGCGTACTCAACGCCATCGTAGCCTTGGCTTTTGATAAACTCCGCTATATATTGGGTAGGCAGATATTCAATAGGGCTGTCACTTCGCCGGAGCGGTTTGGCTATTTCAATCGCGATTTCTTGAAACACTTTTCTGTTCGCTGCATATTTCTCAAGCTCACCCTGATATAAGAACGGACTCGTACCTGATATGCCGGACAGATTTACGACCTTGATATCCCTGAGCGATTTAAATTTCCCGACAGTGACATAATCAAACGCGTTCGCTCGAACTTCGTTTAATACGGTCGTACCATCCGATGACAGATACAGTACGCCAATCCCCTCAGGGTTAATGCGTCCCGCCGACCGACGCTCCCTCGGAGGTGCACCCATTTCATTTGCAGTAAAGCCATTCTTGTTGTGTGCGATTCTTGCGCGATAAAACTCATATCCAGCGGAATACGGCTTCATGATAATTGACAGAAAAGAAGCAAATGCGTCGGCATTGAACACACCGCTGTGAAAACGGTTTTCGTGTTTTATGGAGTCGGCGAACTGTTCCCACTGAAGTCCGTGCACGACTCCAAACTCACTCAAAAAATCACTGTCGAGCAGTTGCTCGATTGCCACGCGCTCCGTAAAAACATTGGAGCCGGAGCTTATGACCGAATCGCATAAGTCGATTATCAATGTCTGTATTATAGCCGTGCCCGCATTGAAAATATCCCAATCATCATGAAGAGTTGTTTTGAGTTGTCGGGCATCCGTCAATTCCGATACAGAATATACCTGAACCAAACTGACAATTGCATCGGTTATAGGGTTAGGCTTTGTTGAAATATCATAAACGGCAACGTTTTTGTGAAAACAATAATCGCAATCCCCTACCACGCCTTGTTTTTCGATTGTATCGCGAATATAAATATCCTTGAAACACTCAACACAACATCTCAATTGCCCGTACCTCCACTAAGGTAGTCAAGGTATCTGCCGACCAATTCTAGGTGGTGCATAATCGACAGCTTCTTAATGGTAGGAAGTCCCGGATAATATCCGTTTTCGGCGTGGGCGAGCAGCGTAGACAAAGCAGTTGTCCGTTGCCGCGACTGTCCGACATCATACCACCGCTTGAGTTTCATGACGGCCTCGTGAAATTTACCAGCCACGTCTGAAACATCGTCATTCGTATCCGACACAAAATGCCGAATCCGTAACACATTTTTTACATTGTCATCGTCTGCGAAATAGACGATATGAATAGCCACAGCTCGCGGAGCAAATCCACTTTCATCGTATTCATTGCCGACGATGGAATAGTCGCTGAACCCCGCGAACCCATCCTCGTTGAAATAGAGATGGTCATCAGAATAGAACTCGTCCTCCTGGTTGAGATAGTCTGCATTCTTTCCCTGTTTTTTGAATTTATCTTCGAACATCACTTTGTTGGCATTGACGGCGCGGCGAATTTGACGTTCGTCGGGAAACAGTGTATATTTAGGCGGCGCGTTTCCAAACAAATCATGATACTCACTGAGAAAATCACGGTTGTTCATCACTGCCAATACATCTTCACCCAAAATGTTTTTATTAAAGAGTGGACGAATGGCACTCGCAGTGTCCTTGCCCATAATTACGGACGGAATAACGGAACCCGATATATAAGGCAATATCGCGCCAATCGCCGTGCCGCCGGAAAGATCGCCGACAGCGGGATTTAGAATAAGCGCGAGCAATTGATTCTTGTCAGTGAACGCTTTCACCGCGCCATCGAATGTTGAAGTAAGCTTTATCGGTTCGACTATAGGGATAACGTGACCGCCGAGCAAACCACTCTGCGCTAATTCACGTAGCGCGAGCAGTTCGTACTGTCTACCTCTGAAATAAGGAAAATACATATTAGCTACCCCCTGAAGTTCGATTGAAGAAACTCTTCTAACTGCGGCAATTTCTGCGACAACCCGGCAAAGTACACCGTTGACTTCAATTCTTTCTGTATTCTCTCAAAAACGGTCTTGGAAATCTTATTTCGCTTTTTAAGTTCCCTCAATGCCTGCTCTTGAGCTTTTTTGATTGGAATTGTACTGAACAGATCGAGACAAGCGCGGAAGTGAAATACTGGTGCGACTTGTGGCAATTCCCCGAACACCTGTAGTATTACGTTCTCATATTCGCGTTTGCGCAAGAGCTTAAATATACAACTATGGTCAAGATATTCATCGAACTGTTTAGGTTCACGCATATTCGCCTTTCCGAATATCGTATCACGTTCAGAGAGAACACATATTCCAATGGCTTCGCCCATATCACCGAAGTCCGCCAACAACCTCTCTACGCTATAGCGTTCGTGAATGTCCGCTAAGACCGAAACCTTGCTGAAAGCCTTGTAAAAGTCACTTAACTGGTCGTAAAGTCTATCATAATTATCAAGGTCAGACTTAATTTCATATACTCGTCCCTCGCCATTTATCATTACGAAATCGGCAATGTGTCCGCCTATTCTCATCTGCGAAAGTGCAGTCGTAGAATTCACGCTATGGATACCCACAAGTAGCTTGTTCAGTAGCGTATTCATATAGTAATACTCGTTGCGATGCTCTTTGCCGAGATGGGCATATATTTCGCTTATAATTTGCTCATGCGTTTTGATTTCAGGATCATTAATGTACTGTTTCACAACAACGTCAAAAACCTCATTCGAACCGCGCTCAATCAGGTCTGTCAATACGTTACGGGTAAATACACGGTTTATCGCTCTGCTATTATCAGCCACACCGATTCCTCCTTTTGCCGAATTGATTTGAGGACGCTACAACCCTTTGGCAATCTCAATCAGGTTGTCAAACCGTACCGCGCCGTCCCATTTTAAATCTTTGTCGCGGAACACCATATAGTAACGGTAGTTCGCTCCCGCAAGATTTGCCCACTCGCGACCGATACAGCATTTACACTCGCTCTCGCTGTTCTCCAAGTGGTCACCTTTGGTTTTGAGAAGAAGCAACCTGCCCTTTCTCGTCATAACGACAACGTCGGGATAGGCGTTCTCAAAGCCATTGACACAGAAGC
>JAIRZI010000072.1 GCA_031267295.1 Propionibacteriaceae bacterium
TACTGCGCTGAATCGCCCTACACTCCTCGCAATGACGGAAAGACTTAGGTACGGCTACTGCGCTGAATCGCCCTACACTCCTCGCAATGACGGAAAGACTTAGGTACGGCTACTGCGCGTTGTTGCGCTGTGCTTCCCTGTACTCCTCGCAGTGGCGGGGAGACTCGATACGCTACTGTGCCCTGCTGCACCGCGCCGCCCTACACTCCTCGCAACGACGGAGAAACTCAATTGGAAATACCTCCAAGCAGTGCGACGGTTGCATCAGTACAGCACCGTGGCCATCTCACCTACCTGCTGGAACCCAAGAGCGTAATACATCCGACGGGCGCGCAAATTGTAGTCGTTCACATACAGGCTGATGCGCGGCCAGGTCTGCCGCATATGTTGCAACGCTCCAGCCATCAATGCGCAGGACAGCCCCTGCCCCCGATAGCGGCGTTCCAACCACACCCCCTGCACTTGGGCGATAGCGGGAGTAGCGGCACCCACATCCGCCTTAAACCAATACTGATTGCCATTTTTTGCGCCGAAAGCCCGCTTGGCTCGCAACAAGGAGTGCACATAACTGTGATACGACCCGGAGGCATCATAGGGAGAATCTCCCACCTCTTCCAGATACATTCGCACCGCCGCCTGATAATAGAACTCCAGATCGGCAAGCGGCACCGGCGCTACCCGCGAATCGACTGCGCCAAGCGGTTCTTGTTCCAGTAGCAACACCGGCTGACAAGAACGCAAACTGCGCGTCAACGCCCAAGTTTCCCCCCAACGCACACTTAAATGACGCTGCAAGGCTAACACCTCGGCGGCTGGCCCCATGATCGCTTTAGTGTTCTGCCGCATCCCCAACAGTTCGGCGAACTCTGTCAATGCTTCGTCGTCTACACCTACCGGCACAATATTGTTACCTCGATAAACAACAGCACTCAGTTTGCCGTCCCGGAAAAAGCCCAACAACCGATCCCGGGCAGCCACTTTGTCAATACTTTCGATAACTATCCGGGATGAAATGAAGATGGCCTCCCCCTCTTTCGTAGCTAACAACGCCAAAAGCGCCGCACGGTCACTCTCTTCCAAGCTGCGCACTCCGTTAAACCCAACTTGGCGTGTCCGGGAGAACTTCACTCCTCACCTCCAAATAAGTCTGCGACTTCCAACTCACTTGCCAACTCCAGCAGAGCGGGCACGATCTCATTCTCCGCAACGGTGCGAACCACTTCACCCCGCACAAAAATCTGGCCTTTACCATTGCCGGATGCCACCCCGAGATCAGCCTCACGCGCCTCACCAGGGCCGTTCACCACGCACCCCATAACGGCGATGCGCAACGGTTTAGTGAATCCGGCAAGCCCCGAACTCACCTCGTCAAGCAGCCGGAAAACATCCACTTGACAACGACCACAAGTGGGACAGGAGATGATCTCCAAGGTACGGGGTCGCAGGTGCAACGTCTCTAACAACTTCGTAGCAACTTTCACTTCTTCGACCGGTGGTGCGGAAAGTGACACCCTGATGGTGTCACCGATACCTTCCGCAAGTAAAACCGAGAATGCAGCCACGCTTTTTATCGTGCCTTGGAACGTTGGCCCCGCCTCAGTGACACCGAGATGTAACGGATAGTCGCAAGCCGCCGACAACTGCCGATACGCCGCAATCGTAGTTAGTACGTCATGGTGTTTTACGGATACTCCGAAATCGTAAAACCCAACGTCTTCAAACAATCTGGCCTCGATGAGCGCTGACTCCACTAACGCTTCTGGCGTAGCTTTGCCATACTTAGCGAACAACTTAGCATCCAGCGATCCCGCGTTGATGCCGATGCGCAGTGCGGTGCCGTGGGCTGTGGCGGCGCGGGCGATGTCTAGAATCTGGTCGTCAAACGCTTTAATGTTGCCAGGGTTCACACGTACTCCGGCACACCCGGCCTCAATGGCGGCGAACACGTAACGCGGTTGGAAATGAATATCAGCTATCAACGGCACCGGACAACGCTCAACAAGCGTAGCCAGCGCGTCTGCGTCCTCTTGACGCGGGCAAGCCACCCGTACGATGTCACAACCGGCGGACACACATTCGGCGATCTGTTGCAGCGTGGCATCTATATCATGGGTAGGAGTAGTAGTCATCGTCTGCACCGTGATTGGAGCATCGCCGCCCACATACTTATCGCCCAACCTCACCTTGCGGGTGAGACGACGCTGAAACGTGTCACTCATACCTTTAAGGGTAGCGCTCCGACATTCAGACATCGTCTCACTCGCCAAAGTAAAACGTATGGTAAAAAAACTTCCGGGCGTTTATCCCCTGCATGAGCTAGCTCGCTCAATGTTCCAAACCAAGCGCGGTGCGCGCCGCTACTCGCGCCGCAGCATCGGCTGCCAACACATTTGGCAAAGTAAGCGTGGCATCAGAGACATAACTAGTGCTTAAGTGTTCATCCAACACTTTGGAAATGGTGCGCTGAATATCCAGAAAGCCGCACAACCCAGCACAGAAAGCATCTACCGCCACCTCATTGGCGGCGTTGAAAACCGCTGGTGCGCTACCCGCTAACTCCCCTGCGCGTCGCGCGTCGGCTAACGCGGTGAACACATTTTCGTCTACCGGTTCAAATGTCCAGGCCGTTGCAGCGTTCCACTGAGCGGGACGTACCACTTCCGGCAATCGGGTAGGCCAGGTTAGCCCCAAAGCGATAGGTAGTCGCATATCGGGTGACGCTGCTTGCAGGATAAGAGCGCCGTCTACAAACTCCACTCCAGAATGCACCACTGATTGCGGATGCGCCACCACCGTAATGCGTTCAATCGGCACACCGAACAACAGATGCGCTTCGATGATCTCCAACCCCTTATTTACCATGGTTGCTGAGTTGATACTCACCACTCGTCCCATGTTCCAAGTTGGATGCTGCAACGCCTGCGCGGGGGTTACTACGGCCAACTCGTCCAGACTATAACCTCGGAACGGTCCTCCAGATGCGGTAAGTAAAATACGAGAGATTTCGCCATGCTCACCAGCACGCAAACTTTGAGCGATAGCGGAGTGCTCAGAATCCACCGGCACTATCTGCCCCTCAGCGGCAGCGGCACACACCAAAGAACCGCCAATAACTAACGATTCCTTGTTTGCCAGCGCCAATGTCTTACCAGCTTGTAAAGCAGCCAAAGTGGCACTCAAGCCAGCGGCACCAGTGATACCATTCAAAACCACATCAGCGGCAGCATAGGACGCGACGGCGGTTACTCCGGCAACGCCAGCCACAGTTCGAGTTGTTGGAATGCGCGCCCTGCGATCAGCGGCGGTTCTGGCGATAGTGGCTTCAAAACTGGCTATGGTGCTCGGGTCCGCTACCGCTACCACCGCCGGATTGAACTCCAACACCTGCTCAGCCAGCAGTGCGACGTTTGTTCCAGCGGCGGCCAACGCTACCACCCGTAGTTCGTTCGGGTGGGAGCGCACCACAGCAAGCGCTTGAGTTCCGATAGAACCGGTAGCTCCAAGAATGGCAACATTTCTCATACGACAAGCCGTGATTCTAAGGTGCGCCGCAGGTCGTCCGGCAGCGTTTGCGGCATCCCCTGCTGGTCAGCTGACACCACAACGGAGCGCGCGCTTGCCATTAGCGAATTTCCGGCCAGTGGGTCGATCACCTCAGCCTGGTAAGTTATCGATGAAGTACCAACCTTTATCGGAGCCGTCGCCAAAACATACGGTGTGAGTCGATGCTTAAGTTGCGAGAGGTACTTGACATCCTGCCTAACCAACAGCCAAGTGATGTATTCTGTGGGCAGTTCGCCCTCCCCCCAGCTTGACGTGCCGATGCGCGCCATCTTGCCCGAAGAAACGGTAGTCATGGCGGCGATTCTAGCTTCTTGAATGAAATCGAAAAACCGGACATTGTTGATATGCCCATACGGATCAAGGTCTGACCAACGCGGATAGAACTCGTAACGTTCTCCCCTGCCGTGCAACGCCACGCCTGGCAATTCGCGCAACGGCGCAGTCGTCACAAAACTCGACTCCAGATAGGCTCGCTCCGCAGTAGTGAGCCGCCTGGGCTGATCTGTTTCAAAGTCGTACGGACAACAAGTGTTCCTACTGCGTGCCACTAACTGGGCACCGTCATAGAGCTGCATCGCCAACATAAACTTAGAGGCTCCCACTTCACAGACCACCACTTCTACCCGAAGCGGCTGTTGCGAATATGCGATAGGGTGAGCGAACTCGACTTGATTCTCAACGACGATACATCCGCTAACCAGCATTCCAGCGCTCGCCCCAGTACCGATGAACTGGGTGCGCGCTTCCTGGAAATATTCAGCGAATGCGGTGTTATTGGCATGACCCTGGGCATCTAAATCTGTCCAGCGGCGCGCTACGGTGGCATGAAAACTCACTTGAGAAACTTTACTCGTGATTCGCTAGGTTAACGCGCGTCGACGATACCCAGTTCAACTGCCGGAACGTTCTGTTTGCTTTTCAGGTAAGAACGGTATGCTCGAACTTTCCTCGGTGTAAATATCGTCAATGACAGTTGAGAAGTGGGCTAGCACGTTTGCACGACGCACTTTCAAACTCGGAGTTAACTCATCTAGCTCAAGCAAGAGGTCACGCTCTAAAATCACATATTTCTTGATGGTTTCCCAGCGCTCTAACCGCTTGTTTGCTCGCCGGATGCACCGATCAATGGAGGTTCGAATTTCTGGCAACTGCGTCAACTCTGCATAGCTAAGACCAGCTTTACCCCGTCTTTTCGCCCAAGCATCAAGTGGGTCACGATCCAAAATAACCAGTGCAGCGGCGTACTGCCGGTTTTCACCGATAACCACTGCCTGCGCCGCATATGGAGTGTTCGCCATGATGGCGTTCTCCACTTTCTGCGGAGAGATGTATTTGCCGTTAGACGTTTTCAGCACGTCCTTTTTACGATCAGTGATTTTGAGGTAGCCGGCGGCATCCACCTCGCCGATGTCGCCGGTGTGGAACCAACCGTCTTGGAACGCCTGGGCGCTTATCTGTGGCAAGTTGTGGTAACCCCGCGACACAATTGGGCCACTTATGAGAACTTCGCCATCGTCAGCGATACGCACCTGAACGCCCGGTAGCGGTTTGCCCACCGTACCGAAATGGGGACGTGAATCGTGATCCACGCAGGCGATAGCGGACGTTTCCGTCAGCCCATACCCTTCGATCAACGCGATGCCAGCGGAGTAGAACCACTCCTGCACCTGAGCTGAGAGTTTCGCGGAACCAGACACCATGAATCGCATCCGGCCGCCCAGTTTCTGCTTTAGCTTGGAGTACACCAGTTTGTCGGCGATTCGATACTTCAAGCTGAGCCAACTCGGCATCTTCTCGCCTGCCAACCGATAGCTCCGCGAATCCCGACCCACTGCGAAAGCCCAACGGCTGATACGACCTTTAAGTCCTCGCTTCGGATACATGGTGATGACGGCGGCTCGGATTTTCTCATAGATTCGGGGCACACCGACCATCACCGTCGGTTTTACTTCGCCAACTCCTTGCACGATACGGTTCACTCGACCATCTATAGCGGATTCCGTTCCAACAGCTATCTGAGCCGACAGCAAATCGCGCCCGAAGACATGCGCCAACGGCAACCAGATATAGAGCATGTCGGTGTCGAAAATGAGTTTGTAGGCGTTCACCGACACCCCCTCATATGTCCAACAACCGTGAGAAAGTTCCACTCCTTTTGGAGTGCCGGTAGTGCCGGAGGTGTAGATAATAGTGGAGAGGTCATCGCGGGTGATGTCCGCAATTGATTCCGCAACCCGATTCGGGTTTTTTAAGTTGAACGCTTCGCCGCGCAGCGCGAGATCGCAGTAACGCACCACTCGCTGATCATTTAACTCTCCGGGCAAGCGGTCGTCGTCTATCAAGATGATGCAACGCAACTGTGCGTCAAGCGCGGGGCGACCAACCACTTTGGCAAGCTGTTCGGCGTTCTCCGCCACCAGAAACACCGCGTTGGAATCCGTTAGGATGTACTCTGCGTCGGCGGCTTTAGTGGATGGGTAGATGGTGGTGGTCACCGCGGCACAACAGGCGATAGCTAAATCAATGAGTACCCATTCGATGCGGGTAGCGCTGGCGAGTGCAACTCGTTCACCTTTAGCTAGTTTCAAATCAAGCAGCGCACCGGCCAGCGCATCAACCTTGACACGCGCCTGCGCCCAGGTCAGCGTGCGCCACTCTTCCGGCTCGCTCAGCGCTGGGTAGTGGTAGGCCACTTTATTAGGTGAGAGGGCGACTCGACGTCGGAACATGTCTGGGTATGAAAGTGCGGAAATTGATACTAACTCTGCGCGAGTGTTGACCATCTGTGCTCCTCTTGGGGGGTTGAGTTTGGGCTGTCTTAAGTGAAGTCCGGGTAGTTTCGCCTAAGACGAACCTACGCTTACGTAACTAAATCTTACGCTACCGTAACTTAAGGGTGCCGCTCTTCCCACGCCGCGCATTGCACTAAGGTATCGTTATTCTCTTTGTATGTTTCCTACAATACGCTAACTTTCTTTCGCCCATTAGAGTCGATTTTTGTTATATAACTTCTCCAAAAACGCGAAATGTCTTTACATAACATCAGTTCGCTCTTATGCTCACCTGTTTCGAGAACAGGTAGCCACCACTGAGGATAAAAGTGTTTTCTTAGCGCCAAAAAGCCACGAAGTTGGCCAGTGGGAAACGCTCACTTGAAGCGACACTCGCGCACAAGTGAACCGGCTAGCTGCCGGAGGTGTTGGCATGGGTGCGTCACTCACCGCAGTACCAGTGCAGAACCTAAGCACATTACGTCTAGACTGTGCGCGTGCCCACTGATCTCACCGCATTATCAATCACAGCCCTTTGTTTGGCGGCGTTCACTGCGGGTTGGATTGATTCAGTGGTTGGCGGCGGTGGCGTGATACAACTACCGGCGCTACTATTTGGGTTGCCGACGACACCGGTGGCGCTGTTGAGCGGCACTAACAAACTTTCCAGCGTAGCTGGTACTACCAGTGCCACCGTCACTTATCTGCACAAAGTGCGAGTTGATTTAAGCGTTGTCGGTGCGGCTATGGCCACGGCGTTCATCGGTTCCATGACAGGAGCTAGAATGATTTCGCTGCTCCCCCGAGTGGCGTTCACGCCGATAGTCGCCGTCGCAGTGGCCATCGTGGGGATTTATACCTGGCGAAAATCTGAACTTGGCGCGCGAACCATACTGCGGTACGACCGCCCACAACTGCGACTCCGGGCAGCTATTATCGGGGGTGCCATCGGGCTATGGGACGGCATGATCGGCCCCGGTACCGGCATCTTCCTGCTGGTGACTTTCGCTGCTCTGCTGGGCTACGGGTTTTTAGAAGCTAGCACTATGACGAAGTTAGTGAATCTCACCACCAACGTAGCCGCCTTGATCGTGCTCGGCGTTCAAGGCAACGTCATTTGGACGTTGGGAGCCATGATGGCGCTTTGCAATCTGGCAGGCGGATTCATCGGCGCCCGAACGGCGATCACCTACGGCAACACTTTCATCCGTAAAGTGTTCCTGTTCACCGTTATCGTAGTGGAAGCGAAACTGCTCTATGACACGGCACTGTTGGTTTTCGGGTGAAGTTAGCCATCTGGACACCCCCCACCGTAAACATAATCGTCACAGCAGGCAAGCGCATATCGTGCGTTGCTTTGCCCCCTAGTTTTTAGCAGTACCCCAACTACCTCCCCTCCTAAAAAACGCTTCCACCATTGGCATAAACCTGGTTGCATACTCTGAACATCGCAGCGGATACCAACGCCGTTACTGTTTAACTACCTCAACCGTAAGGCATCAGAATCTGGATAGTTTGGCTAGTGTGCGTAGTAACTGGTAGCGTTACCACTTGCGTTTAGGCACAATCCGAAGGCAGAGAAGGCAACCAAGTGGCGAATATCAAATCGCAAAAGAAGCGCGTCAAGACCAATGAGATCGCTCGGCAACGTAATAAGGCTGTTAAGAGCGAGTTGCGCACCCATATACGCGCTGCCCGTAGCGCTATCGCAGCAGGTGACTCTGAAGCGGCAACTGCTGCGGCCAAGGTCGCCACTAGGGCGCTCGATAAAGCCGTTACTAAGGGTGTCATTCACCCAAACCAAGCGGCGAATCGTAAATCAGCTATCGCTAGTGCAGCCGCCGCGCGCTAAGTTAAGCAACAATAAACACTTTTTCAACAACTGAGCGTCAACGCGCTCAGTTGTTGTGTTTTCGTATCTGGCAGAGTCGCCGGTTTGGTTTGGCTGTATTTTCTTAGCGTATGAGATGCCAGCGCTCCCGCGTTCTCAGCTTGTCAAACGCTGCTTTAATAAATCTCACGGGCATAATCAATGTCTAGCAACGCTTTCTCTAATGCGAATCCTTTATCAACTGCCGCTCCTTTCACGGCGGCATCTGCTTTAGTCGCTACTTGAAGCGCCGCTGCAACTCCGCGCGGCGACCAAACACGGGTCTGCGATACGAGCGCTCGTAACTTCCACTCCGGAACACCAACTCTGAGTGCGACATCGCGTTGCGGTAGCCGACTCTCACGTAGTTCCATGAACTTACCCAATGAGCGCAACCCGGCAGCGATCGCAGAAATAATCTCACCACCGCTCGCGCCGCGTTCCACCGCCCACCTGAGTTTCGTGAGTGCGATTTCGGTATGTCCCGCCATAACTGCATCAGCCACAGCGAAACCTCGCACCTCAGCTTGTCCGGTGTAATAACGCCCCACCATCTCGGCGGTAAGACGCGCACCCTCCCAATCGCTTGCCAACTGTGACACGGCGGCGCTCAGTTCACTGAGGTTCGTACCAACTGCATCAACCAACGCCCGAGCCGCTGCGATACCCATATCTACTCCAAGTCGCGCCGCTTCGCTCGCCACAAACTCCGGCAATTGCCACGGTTTAGGTGTCTCAACAACTGCCTTTTCGGCACCAGCCGCCACAACCTTATCAATGAGCGTCTTAGCGCCCTCACCCCGATGTAGCAACACCAAACATAGCTGCTCTCCTGGTGAACGAACAGTATGCAACACTTCGTCGAGTTGCGCTACTCCAAGACTTGCAATTTCTCGCACTACTACGATAGCCGCCGCTGCGAACAGTGATCCCCCGATCACCTCCGCGAACCGTCCCAGAGCCATGTCTGCAGGAGCAAGTTCGCTAATCTCCGAACCTGGCACTTCGGCACACGCCGCCTGCACTCGCTCTGTGATGCGGCGCTGTACCAACAGTTCATCACTGCCAACAACCAGCAAAGTAGTACCGAATACGCTCATACCCCTATCCTGCCAGTTGCTCCTTTGGGTTTCCATGCCACACTGCGTAATGATGCGTTCTTGCCGTGATAAAAATCAGGAAAGAAAATATTACCGCTCTGATTAGAACGGATACGCTATGCTAATCAACAACTCCATAAAACTCCTACGGCGAACGTTTTAGCGGGATGACTTTGATTGTGCTATCGACGATGCCCACAGCTATTGAGCCGTTTTCGTCAGTGCGCCACACTTGAGCGCCACTGCTAACAAGAGTTTCTACGGTGCGCGCCGCTGGATGCCCATAACCGTTGTCCGCACCCACACTGGCGATAGCCACTTCGGCGTGTGCGGCGTTTAGAAAAGTTGCACTCTGATTAGCTGATCCGTGATGCGGCACTTTAAGCACAACAACATCTGGCACACCAACCGCAGCAAGTAGCGCCTCTTGTGCTTCCGGTTCGGCATCCCCGCTCAGCAACACACTAAGCCCCTGGACATAAGCTACCGCTATAGTTCCGGCGTTGTTCTCTTGAGGGTCTTCTCCGTCACCGCTAACTCGAATGGCAAAAGGTGCTCCGCTGGCCAGCGTCACCCAAGTTATCTCTCCAATTAAAATACGTTGCTGCGCTTGGGCGAGCGACACGTTAGTGGCTCCCACAAAACGAGCTGTGTCATTGACCTGTGACTCGCTTAATCCGGCTCGCAACAACAAAGTTCCAACACGGTAGCGCTCCCCCAACCCAGCTAACCCAGCTAAATGATCGCTATGTTGATGGGTGAGCACTACCAGCGATAGTGCTTTCACTCCCAACTCATCCAAACAGTTATGTAACGCATCGGGTTCTGGCCCGCCGTCCACTAACACCACCTCCCCGTCTGCCCCCCGAAGCACAGTGGCATCTCCCTGTCCCACATCACAGAAAACCATTGCCCAATCGCCAGGCCATCCCGGAGTGGGCAACCGTACACACACCACGCCGACAAGCAGCGCAACCGCAGTCAAGCTAGCGGTTGCTCTAGAAAGCACCCAAGGCACCATCCGCGCCATAGTTACTGAAAGTAACGTCATGACGACGATAACCAGTGCGGTAGCCCCCACCTGCCACACCGCACCGGGCAACCCCGCCCCAACGTTGGCGACGTAGATGATGGGTTGTACACACCATCCGGCCACCCAACCCAACATTTTCGCTAACCAGTGCAGCACTGGAGATACCAAAGTTGCTGCCAAGCCGATCACAGTCACTGGGCCAACGAACGACCCGGCAGCCAGGTTCGCTAGTATCCCCACCAGCGACACCTGCCCATTAAGTGCGGTTACCAGCGGTTGAGTAGCTAACTGGGCAGCTAGCGGCACTGCGACAGCTTCCGCTAACCACAACGGACACCAAGTAGCTAATGCATCTTGCCAACGCCCCGCCCACCACACAATACCTCCGGTAGCGCTAACCGATAACGCAAACCCCCACGAATGGGATAACCAAGGATCAATCAGTAACAACGCAGTTACGGCCACCGCTAATTGGCGTATTCCACGTTTGGTATCACGCGCCACCCCAATGGCACTTAACGCCACCACCCCCATAGCCGCCGCTCGCAAAACGCTTGGCTCTCCACGACAAAGCGCCACAAAACCTACCACACAACTCAGCGCGATACCACGCAACCACCAACCTCTTGCGCCCGCATACCTAGCAAGCAGCAACACAAATGCCAACAACAATGTGAGGTTGGTACCACTCACCGCCGTTAGATGCGACAACCCGGTGGCGCGGAACGCTGCAACCAATGTGCTTGGCAACTGGGATACGTCACCCACCACTAACGCTGGTACCAACCCCGCTTGCTCTGAACTACTCCATGCCATCGAATCGCGCAATCCCGCACGCAGCTTATTCACCGCTCCAGTAAGCAGACCAGGTTCACTGAGCACCGTGATTGCACCCATCTGCCGTAGCTGGGCAGCGACACCATCGCCTAACTCCACCGGCATAGCTCGCGCCGTCAACTGCACCCGTTGCCCTGCCACTAGCACTTCCGAACCATTTATTACCAAAATTATCGGTTGTTTTGTTCTGAACTGGGAACCGCGTGCAACAACAGTTCTCAACTCCGCCTGCAACAATGTACGCGCCGGAAGCGCGCCACGCGGCGGATACGTTACTGGGTCGCTACTGACATCAAGCACAACGTCAACTACCGCCCGCTCCTCAGCCAGCAGCGTAATCACGTTGTTGATACGAAACTGCACCAACATCGTGGTGATAAGCAGTGCGGCACCGCCAGCGATGACGGCGGCTAGCATCGAAAACCGAAAACTACGCGAACCGAACACCGCTACCCGCCTACCGCGCCAAGTTGGTAGCAACAATCCAGCACCGCGCCACGCTAACAAACCAACTATTACTGTCGCCCCGGCCACTGCTACCGACCACCACTTGCCTTGACACGCCGACCAGGTGGCCGCCCACACCATCGCTGCTACGGCGACAAGACGCAAATCAATATCAGACACTGACATAGGGTTCGAGTTGCGCATAAGTTTTCACCCCAATACCGCTGACTTCCTGTAGCTCCGCTGTCGTTGAGAAACGCCCATGTTGCTCCCGCCAGGCGATGATTCGCCCCGCAGTTACCGGTCCGACACCCGGCAACGTTTCTAACTGAGCTTGTGTGGCAGCGTTGAGATTGAGCCTGCTGCCTGTTGCCGATCCGCTAGTGGTTTTAGCGGCAGTTCCCCCACTGGAGTTACCATTTACCTCACCTCGCGGATTGTTACGAGTGCCGATCACCAACTGTTCTCCATCAAACAACACTTGCGCAAAGTTCAATTCAGCCGGTTCCGCATCCGCTGCCAGCCCGCCACAAGCCAAAATGGCTTCTTGTACTCGGGCATTCTCTGGCAACACCACCACACCAGGATTTACCACCGCTCCCAGCACATGCACGGCTATAGTGGGCGGCGCAGTGCTAGATAAAGCAGTTTTGTTAGGCTCATCAACCACAGTCGCAGTGGTAAGCGGAACTTCGATAGTACGTGCCCCGAATAGCTGCGTTACGGCAAACGCAGCAGCCACCGCACACACCACGCCGATCACCGCCAGATGTTCCTTGGCGAACACCACTGCAGTTGATAGCCGAGAAGATGGGGTTGCGGTTACGGCGACTACATCCGTCTGTTCTAGCTGACGATGCCGCACTCGGGAAGCTGTACTTTGGGTTACCGCAGCCGTGTCCAACCCTGAATCGTTTGTGGTAGGTGGCAGTTCTTGACGATCAGAGCGCAATCGAGCGAGCCGACGATCTGCGAAATCGGATGCTAACGGCACCGACAAAGCTGCATCGCTATTGAGCCAAGGTTCCACAACTACTTCTCTAGTTCGAGTTGTTGTAAACCGGCCAGCTATGAAATGTCCTGTGGAAAAAAAACTGCGTCTGATCAGTAGCTGTGGACAATATCTATGCGAACTTTCCTCACAACTTATGTATTAACCGGCAGTAGCGCGTTAAGCTTGCTCAGCACGTAATACTTACAGGAGGAACATGCGCTACTTGAAACAGTTCGCGCTCATCACGGCTTTTTGCCTAGTGGGAGAGGCGATCGAACAACTTACGCCGTTGCCGATTCCTGGCAGTGTGTACGGCATGGTTTTGATGTTCGCTCTGCTGTGTCTGAAAGTAATCAAAGTGGAACAGGTGAAAGATGTGGCACTGTTCCTAGTGAGTGTTATGCAAGTTTTTTTCATTCCGGCTGGCGTGGGCATAATCAGCGTCTGGCCACTAGAAAAAACTCTACTGGTGGCATCCGCTGTGGCGATCACCGTCTTCACACTGCTGGTGATGGGGGTGAGCGGGCAAGTGACGCAGTTGGTGCAACGGCTCACTGGCACCACTGAAGCATCGAAAGAAAACGCTCCGGCTCCGGCTCCGGCTACCGCTATGGAGGTCACCAATGAATGAGTTTTTGGAATCTCTGGACACGTTCGGCATCACGCTTACGTTACTGGTTTACATCGCGGCATCTTGGCTACGTAGCAAAGTTCACCATCCACTAGTGAATCCGATGCTTATCACCGTCGTAGTGCTAATCGCGACTTTGGCGTTAAGCGGCACCAGTTTTGCAAGCTATAACAACTCCGCCAGCATTCTCTCGTTCATGCTTACACCGGTCACCGTGTGTCTAGCGGTGCCGTTATATCTACAGCTACAAGAACTACGTCGCAACGTTTGGGCAATACTGGCAGGTATTTGTACCGGCACACTTGCCGGATTAAGCGTGACATTGCTCTACGCTAAGCTTGTCGGTTTGAGTGTCACCGAATTCGCCACCCTATTACCACGTTCTATCACCACACCAATGGGGTTAGGAGCAAGTGAGAAGATTGGGGGCATCGCTACAGTGACGGTAGCCATTATCGTGTTGACTGGCATCTGGGGCAATCTGGTGGGGCGGACATTTCTGCGGCTGATACGGGTACGCGAACCGATAGCGCGTGGAGTGGCGCTGGGCACGTCGTCTCACGGTATGGGAACTACGCTCGCATTCGAGTTAGGCCAAGTTGAAGGCGCGATGAGTTCGCTCTCTATTGCTATTACTGGAGTTATCACTGTGGCGCTTCTGCCTATCTTTCTACGTTTCATGTAAGTAACCAGTGCGCCGCACCATAAGCACCAACTAACAAGATGTGGCAGACTCGATCTGTTGACAACTCTGCGTCCACAGTTAACTGAAAGGAGTCTCCGATGGCGATTCCGTGGTGGGGACTACTGCCTTTTGTAGCGATGCTCGGTACTATCGCCATCGCTCCGCTGGTTTCCGTCACTCGGCGCGCTTGGGAAGATAATTTAGTGAAACTCGGTGTCGCAGCGCTGCTTGGCATCCCGGTAGCGTTGTGGATGTGGTTCGGTTTTGATCGTCAACTAGTGTTGCACTCCCTTGAAGAATATGCCCAATTCATCACACTGCTGTTCAGTCTCTACGTTGTTTCTGGCGGATTATTCGTAGCGGGCGACATCCGGGCTACTCCACGCAACAACACCATCATGCTACTGATTGGTGGTGTGTTGGCAAGCTTCATAGGCACCACCGGGGCAGCTATGCTGCTTATCCGCCCGCTACTGAACACCAATCGGGAACGGGAACATAAAGTACACACGGTGATCTTTGCCATCCTACTGGTAGCAAACTGTGGCGGTTTACTAACTCCGCTCGGCGATCCGCCGTTATACATCGGGTTGATGCGTGGCGTGCCGTTTACTTGGACGTTCAGCATGTGGGGAGAATGGTTGTTTATCAACCTGTTGCTTGTTGCTACTTACTATGGCCAAGATCGGCTGTATTATTCGAAAGAATCTAGTTTCGCAATCGCTTGGGATGCTGCCAGTTCTTCACCCCTCGCGTTAAAAGGCAAGCTCAATATCTGCTGGTTCGCACTCATTATCGCAGCAGTCGCCTTGTTGGGTGACTATACCTGGTTGAAAATTGCAGTGCAGTTAGCGGCGGCGGCAGCCTCTTACTGCATCGGCAGTAGAGCGGTGCGAATAGAAGACAATGAGTTCACTTGGCATCCGATCATTGAAGTGGCGGTGTTGTTCATCGGCATCTTCCTCACAATGATTCCAGCATTGGAGTTCTTACGCGCGCACGCCAATCAACTACCACTCAACGAATACACCCTGTTCGGTTTCACTGGCATTCTTTCCAGCGTGCTGGACAATGCGCCAACATATCTCACCTTTTTCGAGATGTCCACTCAACTAGATCCGCTAGGTGAACCGCTGGTGGCTGGAGTGCCGCAACTTTACCTTACGGCGGTGAGTTTGGGCGCAGTCACCTGTGGCGCAATCACATACATTGGCAACGGCCCAAACTTCATGGTGAAGTCGGTAGCTGAAGAACGGGGTGTCAAGATGCCCAGCTTCGGCGGTTACATCGCCTGGACGTTGCGTTACCTAGTACCAATATTGGTGTCGATGGTACTCATTTTCTTATCAACTGGCGCGCTACCGCTGCTTTTGGGTATCGGTCTAGCGCTGCTGATAGCTGGTGACGCGCTACGTTTAACCCGCGCACACCCACTGCCACATTCAGAACCCGCTACGTAATTTTCCCCTGATGGTACCCGAGTTTCCTGCTTTTGGATGGTTTTGAAGTTGGATACGGGTTTGGTGAGGTATTTCGCTGTTATTTTGGGGTGGTTTCCTGCACTAAAGCGGAATATTGTTCTGAGGTTAGTGACAAATCTGAGTTTTTCTGTCACTGCGGGAAGTGTAGGGCAGCACAGCGCAACAACGCACAGTAACGTATCAAGTTTCCCCGTCATTGCGAGGAGCATAGCGACGAAGCAATCCAGAAAAGTAATTACTGAGCAAAAGAGGTTTTTGTTCAATAAATCCGAACTAGAAAGATTCACATAAACGACACCTAAATGACTGGATTGCTTCGCGCCCTGCGGCCACTCGCAATGACGGACGATAAGGAGTCACACAAGGGCGAATATACCCTCACAATGTGCAGCAACCCGCGGTGAATAACACTTAAGTAACTGGATTGCTTCGCGCCCTGCGGCCACTCGCAATGACGGACGATAAGGTGAACCGGTATGGGTTTGGTGCCGCTTCTCTTTTTGGGGGAGGTTTTACGTTATGACTAGAAAGTATGACCCGCAGGTTAGGGATTGTGCGGGTGTTGATGGTGCTTGCTCATTTACAACTACCTTATTGTCTCGTATTTTGAGTTCGATTTTGCTTGTTAGAACCCGAGTTTTTCCTTTTTAGTGTGGAAAGCACCACCATTTACTAACCGAATCACTAGCGTTACAAAAGTCATCAGAAGCGATAATGAGAGTTTCTGCTGCAGTGGCGGTGGTTAAAAGTGTGACCATACTGGCAACGTTCAGCCTGCGCATCACCAGAAACCCGCGGCATAAAGTGCGCAATCCAAACGCAGCGCTACGCTATGTAAAACGGTGGCTACAACTTAAGAATGCAAAGCAAAGTTATGACACCGGAACTATAGATACCATTCTGGGCACGCGCACAATCACTTTAGCCACTGCCCGGCCATCCAAAGCACGCACCACTGCCGGGTCAGCAAGCGCTAACTCGGTGGCTTCCGTTTCCGAAATGCTCTCCGGCACCTCCAACTTGGCACGAACTTTGCCCTGCACTTGCACTACCAACACCGCAGTATCTTGGGCGAGCAGTGCGGATGCCGCCGTTGGCCAAGTGGAGTTAGCAATCGACGGCGGATAGCCCAGCAGCTCCCACATCTCTTCTGCAACATAGGGCGATACCAGCGACAACGCCTGCGCTATAAAACCTACCGCTTCTCGCACTGCGGGATCAGCTCCCGTATCCACACCGGAATCAAGCACCTTACGAACGGCGTTCACTAACTCCATCACCCGAGCGACGGCGACATTAAAACGTCCGATAGTAACCAACTCGGTGATCGCCTTGATAGCACGATGTGTAGCGCGCCGAAGTTCAACGTTGCCGGCAGCGGGATCTGCTCCCACCGCACTAGTCACCTCGACGGCCAACCGGTAAGCCCGTTGTAGAAATTTCAGACTTGAGGCCGGAGAAACATCCGCCCAGTCGATGTCATCTTCTGGAGGGCTAGCAAACACCATAGTGAGCCGCACCGCGTCCACTCCATAAACATCTAGCTGCTTGCCAAGGTCAACTCCATTGCCAAGTGATTTGCTCATAGCTTTGCCTTGATTTATCACTTGACCCTGATTTAGTAGCCGACGCATCGGCTCCTTGAACTCCAACAATCCGAGATCGTGCAGCACATGGGCAAAGAAACGCATATATAGCAGATGCAAAATGGCATGTTCCACACCCCCAACGTATTGATCTACCGGCATCCAATCACGTAGCGCCGCAGCGTCGAAAGCTTGGGAGTCATCGTTCGGTGAGAGGTAACGATAGAAGTACCACGACGAGTCCACAAAAGTGTCCATAGTGTCGGTGTCACGTTCCGCCGACCCGCCGCAGCGTGGGCACGCTACTTCACGCCAAGCAGCGGCTGCCTCGCCAGCTAACGGTGATACCCCTTTAGGAGCCAAATCTGCTCCTTGTAAAGCAGGCAACTCCACCGGAAGTTGGTTATCCGGCACCAGCACTTCACCGCAGTTCGCACAGTGAATAACCGGAATCGGACAACCCCAGAAGCGTTGCCGAGAAAGCAACCAGTCGCGCAAACGGTAAGTGACAGTACTTTCGCCCGTGTGGCGTTGCTGCAAAATCTCGATAGCTTTTGCAATCCCAGAATGTTTATCCGATAACCCGTTGAGCGCACCAGAGTTGATGTATACACCGTCGCCGATGGTAGCCACTCCAGACTCACGCGGATCAGGCTCACCAGTGTCAATGACCACCGTCACCGGAATGGCAAATTTGCGCGCAAAATCGAGATCGCGTTGATCGTGCGCTGGAACAGCCATGATCGCACCGGTACCGTATTCAGCCAACACATAATCGGCAGCCCAAACGGGAATATGTTCACCGTTTACCGGGTTGATGGCGCTAACTCCAAGATCAATACCAGTTTTTATATGCTCACTGGACTGTCGCTCAATTTCTGTCGCCTGTTTGACCTGCTCCAAATAGGCTTCAAACGCTGGACGAGCGGCGGCGGAACATAACTCGCTTGCTAACTCCGAGTCCGGAGCCACCACCATAAATGTCGCTCCCCACAAGGTATCTGGGCGGGTGGTGAACACCGTCACCGGTTCGTCTCGACCCACTATTTTGAAATCAACGTGCGCTCCGACTGAGCGTCCAATCAAGTTACGTTGCATAGCCAACACTCGTTCCGGCCAACCGGCTGTAAGCTCAGCCATATCGTCTAGCAACGCCTGCGCATAATCGGTGATTTTGAAGTACCACTGGCTTAATCGACGCTTGGTGACCGGTGTGTGGCAGCGTTCACACTGCCCCTGCACCACTTGTTCATTGGCAAGCACCGTCTGGTCTTTGGGACACCAGTTGACGAATGAGTTTTTACGATACGCTAACCCCCGCTTATAGAACTGAGTGAATAACCACTGCGTCCATTTGTAGTAAGCAACGTCGGAAGTGTGCAGTTCGGTTGACCAATCTAAGCTCAACCCATAGCACTTAAACGACACTTTTTGCGTAGCTATATTGTGATATGTCCATCTCGCAGGGTGTTCCCCCATCTTGATGGCAGCATTCTCCGCAGGTAAACCGAACGAATCCCAACCGATCGGATGCAACACTTCATAGCCTTGCATTCGCCATAATCGAGACACCACATCGCCCATTGCGTACGCTTCGGCATGCCCCATATGCAGATCACCGGAAGGGTAGGAGAACATATCAAGCACATAGCGACGCTGTTTAGTGGTGTTCCTATCAGCTTGGAACGTTTTATTCTGTTCCCAAAAATCTTGCCATTTGCGCTGCGCTGCGGCTACATCATAGCTACGAGATCCATCATCTCCGACGGTGCTCACTACCAACTCCCTTCGTTGCTCAGGTAATCCTACCCGGTGATAGCGGTTGCTAGTAGCTGACGCTAAGACTCATCCGATGCAGCAGTTGAGCTATAAAATTGTGCGCCAATTTTGTGGTGAGATGCAACGCTGCGCCGTCAACTCCGCTAGTTGCAAAAATGAATCGTTCGGGTTCATGCTGAAAGCACGCTCAATGGCGCACACCTGCAACACACCTTCACCAGCTAACCACGCGGCTAATGCGGTAAGCCCCAACAACGATCCGGCATAACGGCGTGGAGCCACTGCTAGCAGCGTCAAAAATACTCTCAGATAAGCAGGTGCCGCCTGACGATCCATACGATGCCACACCCGATCACGTATCTCGTCGCGTTCCAAGCACACTAGCAGCGTTGCCGCAACGCACTCATTTACCGCTTCTGCGTCAGTCAATCCGATAGCGAGTAGGTCGTCAACCACCGCTTCCAAATCACTATTTTCTCGTGCAAGTTTTAACGCAGTTGCACCACAGCGCCGTCGCATAACACGCGCCACATGTGGAGTCGGCCCAGCTATTCGTGCGGCCACATCTTCACGGCTGCAACGCACGGCACTGTCGTCTAACTCTAACCACGGCGACTTTACCGCCCGCACCCGATACCAATCCAGTTTTTTGAAAAGTCGGAATTGATCCCCCACCACCTGCAAAGCACCGAGCACTTGAGCTTCGCCCACCATTGCGATTGTTCGAGCGATCACATCGTCAGCTAGTAACATGTCGCTGGTGTAGCTAAACACCAGATAACGTCTTCCACCCCCCATCAAAGGGCGGAGTTTGCTGGTCAACTCAAACCAGGACAGCGGCGTTAAATCGACTCTTGCCACCACCTCTACCTTGCCTGCACGCTCCACAATCAACACCAGCGATTCGGTAGGTATGAACCCAAGCAGATGCGGAATAGCGGCACAGGCATCATGCGGGCCCCGCAGTGATAGATTTTTCTTCATAGTTATTTTTAACTGTGGGCACACCACAAAAACACCACAAATCTGGTGCTGTGGATAACCAATTTTGATATGGTGAACTTTTCCACAACAGCAGTAACCATTTTCAACCACTTCAATGCTATGAAGACACTCCTGCACCACATATCCGGCTACACTAATGGGGTTATGAGTGATCCAACGACACGCGCACCAGGTCAACGTTTCCGTGACCCCGCAGCCATGTCGTCGTCTGTTGTAGCACCGGTACGCCCCGATTCCCCCCGTTTTCCCACGCAGGCGCAACCGGTCAAATTGCAGCGTTATCAAAGTGCGCGTAAGCCTACGGTATGGCTGGCAGCCGTAGTGTTAGTTTCGCTGCTTGCGGGGCTTATCTACTTTGGCACGAAAACTGGTGAGAATGACACCCTCGGAAACACTCCATCGCCTACTACTTCCAGCCCAACACACACCCCACCCGCCAGCGGTTTAGCCGTAGAGTTCCACTCGCCGCGCGACGACTTATACGGTTACTGGGAAATCCTAGAGTGGAAGTGGGACAACCACGGCGTACTGGTGACAATGCGCGTCACCCTTGATAACGACGGCACAATGGGGTTCGGCTGGTTCGCCCTTGACAACGATAACGCCGACTACTGGTATCCAGACGCGACCCGCAGCACCATTGCCACCGGAAGCGTGCAACGCCCTAACCCCATCACCGGCACAGTTTATTTCGAGATACCGCGCGGGAAACTGACAGTGTACTTATGCGACTCCCGTAAGAACCCTCTCACCGGTCTAGTGGTGCCGGAGTGAACTATAGCGCCCACGTCCGCGCTATGTTTTGATTGATGCTCATCAACGTAGAACCGCCGTTGGATAGCGTCCACGTCCGCGCTACGTTTTGCCGTTCGGCTACAACAGTTCTAGTTCCGGGTACTGCGGATTCCACTGCATTGTGTGAATCGCCGCCAACCCCGGTTCAAGACCAACCTGCGCAGTGCCTTCGCTCACCGTAAACCGTAACAAGGCTTCGGCGACACTCACCGCCACTTCGCGCAACTGCCCAGTAGCCGGCAACAGCGGCGCGCCCAGTGTGGTATCGGTGACAAACTCCGCAGTAGCTTGCGCTACCTTAAGCATCGCCGCCCGACTAATCCTAGTGGGATGCGCCGCCATCGCCCCCAACCCAACGCCAGGAAACACCAGCACATTCTGCGCCCGATGGAAAGTGCGCAGCACGCCGTCAATCTCAATAGGGCTACTAGCGACGGTGGAAGCAACCAATGCTTTCCCGGCAGACCAGCGCATCAAATCGGCGATACTGCCCTCGCTAACCTCAGCAGGTTGTGAGAACGGCAATAGAATGGGGTGCTCCACGGTGGCGCACATATGCTCCACCACGTCCTTGCTGAAAGCACCCGGCACACTGGAACGTCCGATCACCACAGTGGGGTTCACGTAACGCACCACATCTTCAAGCTCAACCACTCCCGGCTTGTTCAACACCCAATTGGTACTTTCAGCGTCCGGTCGAGCATATAGCTGCTGATATTCTCGGGCTTCGCTAGATTCAGTGACGAGACCGCCACTGTTTAACACCCAAAATCGCCGTTTTGTTTCTTCCGCAGGAGTGCCCTGGGCGACCATGAGTTTTTCGATCAGTGCGGCCGCACCAATCGCCGCCGGCCCTGCTCCGTGAAACACGATACGTTGATCCGATAACCTGCCGCCGGTTTGGCGCATGGCATTGATGAGCGCCGCAGTGATAACGGTAGCGGTGCCTTGAATGTCATCATTATAGGAAAGAGCCTTGTCACGGTAGCCATAAAACACCCGATGCGCCGTATCAGCAGCGAAATCCTCCCAGTGAATCATGGCGTTCGGGAATACTAACTTCACCGCCTGAACAAACTCAGAGATGAAAGCATCGTAGCGTTCCCCGCGCACTCGTCCATGCCGAAGACCAAGATAGCCCGGTTCCGCCACCAACGCCGCGTTATCGGAACCGGTATCTAGCACCACAGGTAACACTCGCACTGGGTGGATTCCAGCCACTGCGGTGTATAACACCATCTTCGACACCGCCACCGCGATACCACCAACGCCTTGATCCCCTAGGCCTAGCACTGACTCCGAGTCGGTGACGATCACCAAATCCACATCGTCTGCACTGCGCCCATATGAGAGTAGCGCCGGAACGATGTCCGCCGAGTGGTCGATGTCGCAGAACACCCCTAACGGGCGTAGAAATCGCTGACTGTATTTTCGTACTGCCTCACCGACGGTTGGATTGGACACAATGGGCAGCAACTCTTCCAGATGATCCCGCAATAAACGGTGATACAACACCCAGTTGCGATCAAACAAGTTGTTAAGGAAAGTGTATTTATCTAGATCGCTCGGTTGCTCCTGCAATCTGGTGTACACCCGAGACAACTGGTCGTCAATGCTCAACACTTCCGGCGGCAGCAGACCCAATAAATCTAGTTGTCCGCGCTGCTCCTCGGTGAACGCCGTACCCCGGTTGATGTATGGGTTGCGTAGCACCGCGCGCCCCCGAGCTTCCACTTGAGCCACCCAGGTGTTGCCCCGTCTGATGATCTGGTAGTCAGCCATGACTTGAGTCTAGTCGGATTACTTGAATGCAGCCCGTCGCCGCCCAGATGTGATTCAAATCTGCCAATCTGTGCCAAAATCTAGCCGCTCCAGTTCGCGCTCTATTCTTTATCGGTGCTCCCATTTACGAAAAGTAGTGCAAAACTCGCGCCCCGCGCCAACACTTAACCGACTTATCCTTGCCGGCCTATCTTTCTGGCGGTGTCTATTTATCTGGATACTGTCCATTTAGAGGTGCCATGCGTGGTTCAATTCCGCGCAAAAACGGCTCGCAAACTCACTGTTTTCGCATACGAGATGGAACCGTATTGAAAAATACGAGCCGCGATAGTGAAAGCAATAGCCGCGAATACGGCGACGATACCGATAGAGATGGCGGCTTGCCACCACTCGATGATACCTAAAGCGTTACGCAACATCACTGTCACCGGTGCCGACATCGGGAAGTAGCTCATAAACTGCGAGATGAATGAACCCGGGGTGCTGATGATCGCCGTAAACGCCCAGGCCGGCATTACGGCGGTTAGTATCACCACTGAGAACGCCCCATTGGCATCCTGCGCGGTTGGCATCGCTGCACCGACGGCCGCCGAAGCGCCAGCAAACAGCGCAAACCCCGCCAGCAGCATCAGAACCCCAATGATGATACGCTCCGGCACCCACACCAGATCAGAGAAGTGGAACCCCTCTAACCCTAAAACCGACGGAAACACCACGGCGACGATAATGGACGGCACCACAATGGCTGCGATCTGTACCATCCCCACAATGAACGTGCTCACCACTTTCCCTGCCAGTAGAGTCGTCGGCTTGATGGCGGTGAGAATCATCTCGGTAACTCGATTCTCTTTCTCCTCCATGCCAGTAGCGAGCATCTTGTTACCCAACAGCACCAATATCAAGAAGAACAACACCGGAAATATTAGCGACGGAATCACACCCCAAATACCTGCGGACACAACGCTGCCCCGATAGGTAATCGATTCCACGTTTACTTGGCCGAGCGAAATCTGAACTAACTCCGGATCGCCTAATGCGCCCTGTACTGAAAGTTGCAACACCAGTTTGGCGATAGCACCATATTTCATGGAATCAAAAATCCCAGAATCCACTCCTGCTGTTTTGATTGGCTCGGTAGTCGGGTGCGTTGGATACTCGAATAAGGCATCAATATCACCTAGCTGCACGTTTGCTACTCCAACGTTCGGGTCATCGATGGGGCTGCCTCCTAGCGATTCAGCGATAGCTGGTTGCACTAAACCGGAGTGATCGATGTATTGAAAAGTGATCTCCGCATCGCTTTGTCCTGTTTCCGCTGTTCCCGCCATGACCCCCGACATGGCCGAGAGTGCGAACACCACCGCTATCCCGACCGGGCCTAGCAAACTCATGATCCAAAACACTGGTTTTTTGAGGGTACGCGACACTTCAAACCAGATGACAACTTTCAAACTGCGCATATCACTCCCCCTGAGCCGCTTCACCATAAACTTCGACAAAAATTGAATCCAACGAACGCCGGCTCGGTAGGAATGAATGCACCTGTACCCCGGAACGCACCAGCTCGGCAATAATCTCCTCCGGCTGGGCATTATTCGGTTTCAACTCGACGTTGCCAGCGTCGTCTGCAAAAATCACTCGATACAACTGCGATGCTGGCAATGAGCCACTGATTTCAGCCTTGATGGTGGTACCACCAAACTCGTCTTGCACATCAGAAACTTTGCCGTATGCCCTAGCCACGCCGTCTTTCAATAGCAGAACACGGTCGCAAAGCCGCTCTACTTCGTCCATTTGATGGGTGATCATAACAATCGTGGCACCCGCTTGACGACGTTCCTCGATAATGCTTAACAGCAGCCGTCTGTTCACCGGATCGAACCCTTTAGTTGGTTCGTCAAGAATCAACAACTGCGGGTCATTCATAATGGTGACACCAAGTTGCACTTTCTGCTGTTGCCCACCAGAGAGCTTGTCGAGACGGGTGTTAGCTTTGTCTAACAACTCAACCCGTTTGAGATAATCGAATGACCATGCGCGGGCAGCGGATATTGTCATACCTTTCAGTTGCCCGAAGTAAGCCATCGTGTCGATGACTTTCTCTTTCTTGTACAGCCCCCGCTCCTCCGGCAGATAGCCCAAAACTGCGCTAACTCCCGGATCGAATTGTTTTCCGTATACGCTCAAGGTTCCGCCACTTGGCTGGTAGATGCCAAGTAACGCCCGAATCGTAGTAGTTTTACCCGACCCGTTGGAACCCAGAAACCCAAATATCTCCCCTTGGTACACGTCGAATGACAACCCTTTGATGACAGCAACGTCGCCAAAACGCATCCAAAAATCTTCGACGTGAATGACCGTTTCACGCATAGGACAAGTTGAGCATAATGACAGGTCAAATGCCACATCGCAACGCCGCAAAATCGCAGGTTTTAATTTTCGGGTAGACAATTCGCAGCAACTACTGTGCCTGCTTTGCAACGCAGCTAAACGGATGTAACGCCGTCATGTTACGCAAACTACATCGCTCTTGCGGGAACGGTCTAGGCGAAAACGACCGCGACTTTTTAAGAACTCGTTCTCTAACACCAAACGCCTAATCTCATCTCTCAATCGACGAACCCTAATTGCCGACTACACCAATCCGAGATACTCCTCGAAAAACTTCATCAGTTTCTCAATAATGCCCTGTTTTTTTACAGCACGGTTGCCACTGCCGAAACGAGAAACCGGAGGCAAGATTTTGTCAATAGCGGTACCTGTTGTTTTGAGTGTGCCGGCTCGAAAAGAGTTGTCGATGAACTGCCGAGTTTCCTCCGGTTTTAATTTTTCATCGACAATAATGGCGGTTAAATCTTCCTCTTTCTGTTTATGCACGAATGTGTGCCAGTCATCGTCGACTTTTGTCGATACATTAACCTGCGCGATGAAATGTTCGATAAGCTTTTTCTTGCTCCGAAGCTGAATACTTGCGTCAATAGCCTTGTCAATCGTTACCAGTATGTTCTTGTCGGTGCAGTTACTATCGTGGTATTTGATAACAAGCATAAGGATATAGTCGATGTTGACTTCTAGTTGTCGGATAAGTTCAATCTCAAAAACAATATCGTCATTGATGTTTTCCTTATCACCCTCGGCACCCTTACGGAAATCCTGATACAAGTCGATGTAAACACTCTGATAATCTTGAAAATCCCTATCCGGCAGAATCTCGTTGCCCTCGAAATCGTCAAACGCGGATAAAATATTTTTTATGCGCAGAATCGCGCCGTAGAGTTGGATAAAACCTTTTTGCGCTTCCTCTCCGATGATAACCTGACCGAGCTGAAATGTCTTTGTCAATTCTGCGATAAGCTCCGCATAACCGGGCTTGTGCTTGCCATTCTCGTCATAGCCGTTGTAATAATCGTTATAGGTTTTTAAGAGGACGATACCGCCCGCTTCCTTGTCCCCGAATAGGGCTATCGCGTCGTCCGTAGCCTTTTTCAGATCACGGAAGCAGACGATATTTCCGAACGTCTTGCTGCTGTTCAAAATCCTATTGGTGCGGGAAAACGCCTGAATCAAGCCGTGCTGTTTCAGATTTTTATCTACCCAAAGTGTGTTAAGTGTGGTCGCGTCAAAACCCGTCAGGAACATATTGACAACAATCAGCAGATCAATCTCACGGTTTTTCACACGCATAGAAAGGTCTTTGTAATAATTTTGGAATTTTTCGGAGGACGTATCAAAATTGGTGCTGAAAGCGGCGTTGTAATCGGCTATCGCGGATTCCAGAAAATCGCGGGAACTTTTATCAAGGCTGGCGGTGTCGAAACCCTCATCGGGAAGCCCGTCCTCCGGGTCGTCCTCGTTTGCGCTGAAACTGAAAATCGTCGCCACAGTCAGGCTTTTGTTTCGCTCCACAAGCTGTTTTCTGAACTCCGTATAGTACTTCATCGCAATCGGAATAGCAGCAACAGCGAAAATTGAATTGAACCCTGCCTTTCTCTGCCCCCTGAGCATGTAAAAGCTCTGCCTTTGGGTTTTTTGGTCGAAGTGTTCCAGGATATACGCCACAACCGCGCTGACGCGCTCAGGTGCGGACATAGCCCTCTCAACATCAATCGCCCGAACGTCCTTGTCGCTGATGTTATCTTTCTGTTTTACGGTATTGATGAAGTCAATGCGAAACGGAAGAACATTGCAGTCATTGATAGCGTCAACAATCGTATAGGTATGGAGCTTGTCACCGAAAGCCTGCGGCGTTGTCCGCAAAAGTGAATTGCCACCAGTTCCGGAGTTGACCGCAAAAATTGGTGTCCCCGTAAAGCCGAAAATGTGATAATTCTTGAACGCTTTTACAATTTTCGAGTGCATACCCCCGAACTGGGAGCGGTGGCATTCGTCGAATATCAAGACAATGTGCTTTTTGAAAACGCCATGCCCCTTGTTCTTGGAAATAAAAACGTCCAACTTCTGAATAGTCGTGATGATAATACGGGCATTCTCATTCTCCAACTGCTTTTGCAAAATCCTTGTTGACGTGTTGCTGTTCGCCGCACCTTTCTCGAAACGGTCATATTCTTTCATCGTTTGATAATCAAGGTCTTTGCGGTCAACGACAAACAGAACCTTATCGATATAACCGAGCTTCGCGGCAAGCTGTGCCGTCTTGAAGCTGGTAAGCGTCTTACCGCTCCCGGTGGTATGCCAGATATAGCCGCCGCCCGCAACCGTTCCTATTTTTTTGTAATTTGTGGATAGCGTAATTCGGGAAAGAATCCGCTCTGTTGCTGCTATCTGATATGGACGCATAACAAGAAGCAAATCCTCGCTTGTGAATACGCAGTATTTTGTCAGTACATTCAGGATTGTATGCTTTGCGAGAAATGTCTTTGTGAAGTTCGTAAGGTCGGCAATCACCTTGTTATTTCCATCAGCCCAAAAGCTCGTAAACTCAAAACTGTTGCTTGTTTTTTTGCTCTGACGGCTCTCGCCCTCACCGCTCTCTTTGATGTGGGCGTTGCGGGTGGTATTGCTGTAATACTTTGTATGAGAGCCGTTTGAGATAATAAAAACCTGGACGTACTCATACAAACCTGAAGCCGACCAAAAGCTATCACGCTGGTACCGATTAATTTGATTGAACGCCTCGCGGATTGCCACGCCGCGCCGCTTCAACTCAATGTGAACAAGCGGTAGACCATTGACGAGAATCGTCACGTCATAGCGATTTTTGTGTGCCCCGCCGGATTCCTCATACTGGTTGATAACCTGCAAACGGTTGTTGTGGATATTCTTTTTGTCGAGCAGATAAACATTCTTTGACGTTCCATCGTCGCGTCGCAACACCTGAACATGGTCGTCTTGAATTTTCCTAGTTTTCTCAACAATGCCCTCGTTCGGTTTAGCTATGCACTTTTCAAACAGTTGTTCCCATTCGGTATCAGAGAACGTGAACCCGTTCAGCAACTCCAACTGACGGCGCAGATTTTCAATTAACTTCACTTCGGACGTGATGTTCAGATATTCATAGCCCTGCTCGGACAAGAGCCGAATAAACTCGCACTCAAGCTCCGCCTCACTCTGATAGCTATCGGCGCGATTGTCATGCTCTGCGACGTATTCTGCGACTACAGTTTCTTCGTTTGTGCTAGCGACGATGTTAAAAAACTCCCGCACATTTCTCCTTAAAAGTCAATATTTTATCCCTGTAATACTCATACTGCTTTTGCCTTGCGACAATCTCAGCAGGCAGCCCTACGATGATGTCAGTAGTCAACGCATCAAACTTGTCGAGAGTTTCCACAATGCGGGTTTGAACTTCTAAACTCGGTACGGGTATAACCATTTTCATTATCTCAGTTCCCCGGACATGCGGAACGCCACCACCGCGTTTCTGATTGTATAAATCGTTCTGCTTATTCTTTAGCCAATGGAACAAGTATCGAATCGTCACTTTGCCAGTCGCTTCAAGGATAAAGCCGTCAGTGACAAATATTGGCTCGTCCCAATAGGACACGAATCCTGCCGTACCACTGCGCGAAATAACGATTGCTTTCCCGGTATGGTTGCTTTTATCGCAGTAGTAAGCTGGTTTCTGCCCTCCAAGGATAACCGGAATACCACCAGGCCTCGTCTGCTGCTTAGTGATGTAACCACCTCTAAGCATTCTCGCCACCTCGCTCAGTGTTACCCACCGTACCGTCTCTCTCTCTCTCTCTGAATGATCGAACGTCAAGAGGTAATCACGATAATATTCATATTGATTTTTCCGCGCTGTAAGCTCCGCTGTAAGCTCCGCTGTAAGCTCCGCTGTAAGCTCCGCGAAATTGTCCAAAATGCGGACAATTTCGCTCTGCACGGGGAGCGGCGGGAGGGGGATTGTAAACTTTTCCAACATCGGTACAGTCAATGACGGTATCCCAGTTGAAACGCCAGATATGCCCGCGACATCTAGAGCGTAGTTCAAAAAGCGTGTCAATATCAATTTTTCATCAGCAATCATAGCAATTAAACGTACTATGGGTGTAAATTTTCCTGCTCTTACTGTATGGTAACCAATAGTTCCACGCGCTGAAATCGTCACAGCTTCTTTTTCAATTTTATAGCTATCAGTGAATCCATATAAAGCTCCATCCTCTGTCCCATTCGAGAAGATAGGGTATGGATTTTCATCATTTGGTTCTTTTTGCCCTTTTACATAGTTTTCAGGCAAATCTCCACCAGCAGAAATTTGTGCTACTTTCCGTAGCTTCACAAACTCTACTCCGTCAGGGCAAAGCTCCGCGATTAGCTGTTTCAATTTACTCATCACGCTGTGCCTCTACTAACTCCCACCCTAACAAACCCTTTGCCGCCCTCAACTCGTCATTGTTCCTAACATTATCGAGAATCCCCACAACAAGCCTATGTAGAGCCTTGAACTTCGACAATCCAAGTTGCTCGTCATACTCACCGTGAACTACATCACTTAATTCGCTGAACAATCTATAGCCGTCAGCGGAAAATTCTTGCGGTATGACGGGGTGTTTCTTCTCCACTTTGTCAAGCAGGTTTTTGAAAGGTATCCTACTTCCGTTCTTGCCTCTTACACTGATGCCGATAGCGGTTGCTGTCTGGACTGTTATCCGCTCCATTATTTTCCTCAAGTGCACTATTGAGCCTGCGCCAAGTCCGTCACGATAGGCTTGGTTCGCCTTTTCAAACAGCTCGGCGAAATCACCATATTGTTCGTTGCTTAGGGCAACACCGTCCGGCAATTTCTCACGTCGTTTCATAATGCGAACTTCGGGCGACTGTCCAGTAATGTCGCTATAACTTTCGACTAAGAACCATAACGCAACCGATGTAGCGCACCGGCAGTTTACAACGCAGTCAATGCTTATTTGACGCTCATTTACACCGATGCAATACAGCCTATCGCTCGACCAAAAAGTGCGTATATCGTTGCATTGTTTGCAGTAAAAGTTAAGACCTACGCTTCCAATATCCAGTTGCCTTTGTTCACCTACTGCAAGCTGTTTTCTAGTGAAGCCTTCTATTGGAGAAAACGTCATGTTCGGCGGTTTGGAGAGTAGTTCAGCCAAACGCATTGCCCTCTCCTTCGTCGAAATTGTGTACGATCTTCGCTATATCGTCTGGCGAAGGTAGCAGTGACTTCAAATCCTCCGGCAATTTGTCGGTATAGGAATATGTCGCCACACCGATGGGCTTGTTCGCTGATTTCAGTGTGTATTCAACCCTTGTGCGGTTTTTGTTCTTGCAGATGATGATACCGATGGACGGATTTTCCGCTGGCAGTTTTATCGTTTCATCAAGCGCGCTCAGATAGAACTGCATTTTGCCAGCAAATTCCGGAATAAACTCTCCAATTTTCAAGTCAATCGCAATTAGGGAGCGCAGACGGCGATGGAACAGGAGCAGATCGATGTAATAGTCGTCGCTTGCCACATCAAGATGAAACTGCGTGTCGATGAAACAAAAGTCGCCGCCCATCTCGGAAAGGAAAACCCTAATATTTTTGATGATTCCTGCTTCAAGTTCTGCTTCACTATGCGCAATACCCATTTCAATAAAGTCAAAATTGTAATCGTCCTTGACAGCTAGTTTCGCTTGTAAACGGTATTTTTCAGAAACCGTTTCATCAAAATTGGTCTGGTTGATCAGATATTTTTCATAAGTCCGGTTTTCGATATTGTTAATCAACACGTCCTTTGTCCAGCCGTAGCGCTTTGTCATTTTCATATAGAATTCACGTTCGAGCGCATCCTTGCACTTCTGCATTATGACTACATTTTTTGTCCAACTAATTTCTGCAATCAAGGGCGGCAGAATTTCAGCCTGCGGCTGCTCTGCTAATTCTGCAACCGATGGTTGCAGAATTGCGCCTTGCGAATACTCAAGATAAAAATTTCGCATAAGCCATAGATTTCTTGCAGAAAACCCTTGAACGCCGGGAAACTCTTTTTGAAGCTCATTTGCCAAAACCTCAACGATGGATTTCCCCCAACTTTTTTCCCTCTGTTGACGGTTTACTTCTTTGCCAATTTCCCAATAAAGCTGAATCAAGTCTGAATTGACTCGCTTCATCGCTTCATACTGCCGGCGATAGATGAGTTCCTTGATTTCTTTGACAAAAGTGCCGTATTCGACTATTTCATTGCTCAATGCTCCTCACCTCCTTCAATCTCCGCAATAATCTCCGCAATTTCGCGGCGCAGGACTTCCTCACGGGCAACAATCCGCTCAATTTCAGCATTAAGAACCTTGATATTTACCGCGACGCGCTTGTCCTCTTGCTTCACATACATACTCACGGAAAGGTTATAAGTTTGCTCCGCGATTTCGGTGTTTGGCACGAGCCTTGAGAAATACTCCAAGTCTTGCCGTTTCGTGTAGGCAGCAATGATTTTATCAATATTGCCAGCGGTAAGTTTGTTGCTGTTTGTCACCTTGATACTCTCGCCAGAAGCGTCAATAAACAGCGTTGAGTTTTCTGATTTTGACTTTTTCAAAACCATTATGCAGGTCGCTATATTCGTTCCGTAAAACAGATTGTCGGGAAGGTGAATCACGCAGTCAATAAAATTGTTATCGATCAGATATTTACGGATTTTTTGCTCCGCGCCACCGCGATACATCACGCCGGGGAAACAGACAATCGCCGCCGTTCCGCTGGTGGCAAGCCAACTCAGTGAATGCATTACAAAGGCGAGGTCTGCTTTGCTTTTCGGAGCAAGCACACCCGCCGGGGAAAAACGAGGGTCATTTATCAAAACAGCGTTGCCGTCGCCCTCCCACTTGATAGAGTACGGAGGATTTGAAACGATGGCTTCAAATGGTTCATCGTCTAAATGAAGCGGGTCTGTCAACGTATCGCCATGTCCGATATTGAACTTATCGTAATCAATGTCATGCAGAAACATATTTATACGGCAAAGGTTATAGGTGGTGATGTTGATTTCTTGCCCGTAGAACCCCTGCCGGACATTTTCCTTACCAAGAATTTTCGCAAATTTCAGAAGCAGGGAACCCGAACCACAAGCCGGGTCATATACCTTGTTGACTTCCGCTTTGCCGACAAGCGTTATCTTTGTCAATAGCTCCGAAACTTCCTGTGGCGTGTAGTACTCGCCGCCACTTTTCCCCGCATTGGAGGCGTACATACCCATCAAATATTCATACGCATCTCCGAAAGCGTCAATCGTGTTGCTTTTGTAATCGCCGAGCTTCATACCACCTACACCATTCATCAGTTTAACGAGCTTTTCATTCCGTTTTGCCACAGTGCCGCCGAGCTTGTTGCTGTTTACGTCTATATCATCAAACAGGCCCTTGAAATCTTCCTCGCTGACCGTTCCTTGTGCGGAAGATTCGATGTTGCCAAAAACTCGTTCAAGCGTTTCATTCAGATTTTCATCATTCGCGGCACGGCAACGCACGTTTTCAAAAAGCTCACTGGGCAGAACAAAAAATCCCTTGGTATCAATCAACTCGACGCGAGCTTCTTCCGCCGCTGTATCCGTCATCTCTGCATACTCAAACTCGGCGTTACCCGCTTCCCATTCCCCGGTATTGATATAAGCGGTAATGTTCTCCGATATGTAGCGGTAGAACAACATGCCGAGAACATATTGCTTAAAGTCCCACCCATCCACACTTCCGCGCAAATCATTAGCGATAGCCCATATCGTGCGGTGCAGTTCAGCGCGTTCTCGTTCTTTGCGATTGTCCATATTGTTCTGCTCCCATCCCGATTTATCGGCTATCTTTGACTTTCGACTGTTTAGCAACCTTTGCCTGCTGTCAGTAGGTTGCCACGTTCTGCGCGGTATTTCCCAAGTTGTCAGCGTATAAAGGTGAGTTTTCCTTCCTCAATGGTGTGCGGAGCCACTGATTCACCGGCGGCGAAACCAAGCAGCACAGCGATCACGTACTCATAGCCTTCCGGAATACCGAGCCGGTTGTAGGGGGGTTGCGTCTCGTGACCGTTGCCTGCCGCACTTGCTAACGCGCAGACACAAGAGTCGATACCCAGCCCCTTTGCTGCCAACACAATGGTCGCGGTAGCGATACCCACATCCAACCCGGAACCTACCAGCCCGTCAATGTGCTGCGCGGAGATAACCACCAAGCCCGCAGCGTTATAGAACAGTTTGCCACCTCGGGAGATGGTGCGATCGTAAGCCGCCGGGTTGGTCACTGCAAGCGTTTTCATGCTCACAACGTCCATCTCTTCGATGAGTGTTTTGTCAGTGACGAATGAAAAATGCCAAGGCTGGCGGTTACGCGCGCTCGGTGATTGCAGTGCAGCCCGCGCAATCGCTTGGACGCTAGCTTCGGGCAGTGGGTCTGATTTGAAGTTGCGACAAGAGTAGCGGGTAGCAATAGCTTCAATGGTGTCAGCCATATTTGTTCCTTTCCAAACACTGCGGTGCGACTTAATACACCTGCTCCTGATTAAACATACTCCTGATATGCGCTTTGGGAACCGCATAGCCCCGCATATTCCTGCGCTATGAACCGCCATCCCAAAGGTTGCTCTTTCGTTTCCGACGTGATGCTCGTCCGGTTCGTTTTGTCGGTGCGCACCTGAACGGTAGACTTACCAGTCGCAAGGGGCATTGGCGCAGTTGGTAGCGCGCTTCCATGGCATGGAAGAGGCCAGGGGTTCGAATCCCCTATGCTCCACCATAACAACTACCATCTATTGATAAGCTCCTATTTCTCGATAGGTGATTAGATGGTTTTGGCAATTTGAATGCCATTCGCCACTTTCCGATTGGAGACGTGGAGTAGTGAGTAAAAAGAAAAATGAAACTGCGATCCGCTCCTCAGCTGCCTAATACCTGACCTACATTGCCGCGACGGGCGTGGACGAGCAGAGTTTTGAGATGCGTTATCAGAACGAGAATATTTGGCTAACGCAGAAGATGATGGCGGTGCTTTACGATGTCAGCGTATAAAATATCGGACAGCACATCAAAAGGGTTTTTGTGGACAGCGAGCTTGACCAAAAGGCAACTTTAAAGAAATTCTTTATAGTTCAAAACGAGGGCGAGCGCAAAGTTTCGCGTGAGTTGGATCATTCGTCACTGCGAGCAACCACAGGACGCGAAACAACCCAGTTACTTAAGCGTCGCTTACGTGAACCTTTCCAACTCGAATTCACTAAACGAAAACCTCCTTTACTCAGCAACTACCTTTCTGGATTGCTTCGTCGCTTGCGCT
>JAIRZI010000097.1 GCA_031267295.1 Propionibacteriaceae bacterium
TCAATCTCAATCCGCTCATCCAAACCCAAATGAACATACACTTGACCCATAGCGCAACCCCTTCCAGTGATGCTTTGACACACCACAGGATAGGTGTTGCGCTTCCAAATTGAAACCGGCTGTTGGCGTTACGTTGCGGTTTGCTAGTAGAATTACCGCTTGCGGCTGGTGACAGCTGACTACGCGCATACCTGTACGGCGTTCAACGCCGGTGATGTCCGAGGTCCCCGATAGGGGCGGACTTGCTGGGTGTGCCAGGGGTCGTCTACCTGACGATCAACAACCGAGCGGCGGCGTTTACGAACTCTTCCGCGTAAAATGCGTACTAGATTCGTCGGTACGCAGAAAGAAGGGACACCTCATGGCAGAGGTTACCGCACGTCAACTGCTCGAAAGTGGCGTGCATTTTGGTCATCAGACTCGTCGTTGGAACCCGAAGATGAAGCGTTACATCTTCAATGAGCGCAACGGCATTTATATCATTGATCTGCGTAAGTCGCTTGGCTATATCGATCAAGCATTCGCTTTCGTTAAAGACATCGTTGCCAAGGGCGGTCAGGTGCTTTTCGTTGGTACCAAGAAGCAGGCTCAGTCGACGATCACCGAGCAAGCTACGCGCGTCAACATGCCGTACGTGAACCAGCGTTGGCTAGGTGGTATGCTCACCAACTTCCCAACAATCAACAAACGTACCCAGCGGTTGCGCGAACTGGAGTCCACCGATCTTGAGACGGTGCAACCCGGCGGGCTTACCAAAAAAGAGTTACTGGGGCTACGGCGCGAGAAAGCCAAGTTGTCGGCATCATTGGGCGGAATCAAAGATATGCCGAAAGTGCCGGCGGCTGTCTGGGTGGTGGACACCATAAAGGAGCATCTGGCTATCGAAGAGGCAAAGAAGCTAGGCATCCCCGTAATAGCTATTCTTGATACCAACTGCGATCCTGATGATGTTGATTATCCGATTCCCGGTAACGACGACGCCATCCGTTCTGTTAGCTTACTCACCAAGGTTATCGCTGACGCGGTGGCGGAGGGGCTGGTAGCTCGTACTGCCGGTTCAATGGAAGAAATGGAACCATTGGCGGAGTGGGAAAAGGAGCTACTAGCCGTAGCCGAACCGGTTACTTCCGAAACTACTGCGGATGTCTCGGGTGCTACGGAAGTTCCGGTTACTGAATCAACTTCGGTTGTTGCAGAAGCTCCGGTTACTGAATCAACCCCGGTTGTTGCAGAAGCTCCGGTTACTGAGGAAGCTCCGGTTTCCGAAACTCCCACAACCGCAACGGCAACTGTGGAAACTGTAAATCCAGATAACAACGTTAATTAAGGACAACACATGGCAATCACTGCTACAGATGTGAAAGCGCTGCGCGACTTAACCGGCGTGGGCATGATGGACGCTAAGAAAGCGCTTGAGGAAGCCACTGGCGATGTCGAGCGTGCCATTGAGATTCTTCGGGTTACTGGTGCCGCGAAAGCCGCCAAACGCAGTGATCGAGAAGCCAAGAATGGCATCGTGGCCACCTATGGACACGCTCTTATCAAACTAGCCGCCGAGACGGATTTTGTCGCCAAGAATGCGGAGTTCGTGGAACTCGCTACCTGCATCGCTCAGGCGGTAGATCAGGCGCACGCCGAAGGTAACGTCGCCGCCAATGCAATAGTGCTAGCAAGCGGCAGCACCGTCGATGACACCATCGCCGCCCTTGTCGCCAAGATCGGTGAGAAGATCGAACTAAGCGAAGTTGCCTGGTTTGGTGGCAAAACCGAAGCATACTTGCATCAGCGTTCCAAAGACCTCCCGCCGCAGGTAGGTGTGTTGGTGGAGTATGAGGGAAATGCCCCGGATTTCATGCATGGTGTGGCGCTACAGATCGCTTCAATGGCGCCGATTTATGTGACGCGAGAAGATATTCCCGAGGCGGTGCTGGAAACTGAGCGACGTATCGCTACGGAGACGGCGCGCGAAGAAGGCAAACCCGATGCGATCATCCCCAAGATTGTTGCAGGTCGCATAGCCGCGTTCTATAAAGATGTGGTGCTTAACGAGCAGGCAAGTTTAACCGACGAGAAAACCACTATCGGAAAGCAAGCTGCCGAAAATGGAGTACGGATCACGCGATTTGTGCGCTTCGCCGCTGCCGCCTAAGGGAACTGTAAGTATAAAAGTCGGCTGGAAAATCAAGAGTCACCGGGAGTCGAATATGGGTAGTTATCAACGAGTGTTATTGAAACTCTCTGGCGAGGCTTTTGGTGGCGGAGCGCTTGGTGTCGATCCGTTGGTGGTATCGTCCATTGCTGCTCAGGTGGTAGAGGTAGCTAAGTCTGGTATCCAAGTGGCGATCGTAGTCGGCGGCGGAAACTTTTTTCGCGGTTCGGAGTTGCAGGCAGGTGGTATGGATCGGGCGCGCGCTGACTACATCGGCATGTTGGGAACAGTTATGAACGCGCTAGCCTTGCAGGATTTCTGCGAGAAAGCTGGCGGAGAAACTCGGGTGCAAACCGCCATCAGTATGGGACAAGTCGCTGAGCCGTATATCCCCCGGCGAGCTATCAGGCATCTGGAGAAAGGACGCATTGTCATCTTCGGTGCCGGTTCCGGTATGCCGTATTTCTCGACGGACACCGTGGCTGCCCAGCGCGCTTTAGAGATCGAAGCCGAAGTGCTGCTCATGGCGAAAAACGGGGTGGACGGCGTGTATGATGCCGACCCCGGCAAGAACCCAACTGCGCAACGCTATGATGAGTTAACTTACGACAATTTTCTCGATCAAAACCTCAAAGTGGCGGATGCGACAGCCGTAGCATTAGCGCGAGATTTCAAGCTTCCAATGGTGTTTTTCAACCTGGAAGTTCCCGGTAATATCGCTAAGGCATGTTCGGGTGAGACAATAGGTACCGTCCTCCACGCTTAGTAAGCAGCTTGGAACATGAACTTCAAGAATGGCTTGCATTTAGAAAAAGGTGAGCAAGATGTTAGCTGGCATCATTAAAGACGCTGAGTCGAAGATGGCTGGTGCGCTCGATTACGCCAAACAGGATATGCAAACGATCCGTACTGGTCGGGCGCATCCCGATATGTTCTCAAAACTTTTAGCATCCTACTACGGCACCCCAACTCCGTTACAACAGTTGGTGACGTTCCAAAGCCCGGAGGCGCGCACTATGCTTATCACGCCATATGATCAGAGCGCGTTGTCAGCGGTGGAGCGGGCTATCCGCGATTCCGATTTAGGGGTCGCGCCATCCAATGATGGGCACAGTATTCGTATCGTGCTACCGGAACTCACCGAAGAGCGCCGCAAAGAGTTCACTAAACTTGCCCGCGCTAAGGCGGAGGATGGCAAAGTGGCGGTTCGTAATATCCGACGCCACGCCAACGAGCAAGTAAAGAAACTCGAAAAA
This sequence comes from Propionibacteriaceae bacterium, assembly GCA_031267295.1. Taxonomy (GTDB): domain Bacteria; phylum Actinomycetota; class Actinomycetes; order Propionibacteriales; family Propionibacteriaceae; genus WRGV01. Next base: position 3,406 of record JAIRZI010000097.1, read on the forward strand.
GACAAAGAGATCGGCGAGGACGACGCTAAGCGTGCTGAGAAGCAACTTGATGATGCAACGAAGAAAGTTATCGATCAAGTAGAAGCGTTATTGAAAGCCAAAGAAACAGAACTGTTATCGGTTTAACGTTTTAGCCAGGTGAGTCGGGAAGCGCTAACCTAAAACATGTAGCAACTAATCCAGTAATCCCCAATATGCTAGGTGAGATGTGAATCAACAGTCAGCAACCCCGCAACCCCGCGACACTGCCGCTGAACGTTTTATGTTCGGGGGGCGTAATTTGTTTTTAGCTACCGGCGTTGCTATCGGATTGCTGAGTTACGTCATTATTACGCTTGTTTGGTTTCGCTGGGGGCTGGTGATTTTCGTGGCTGGATTCTTGATGCTTGGAGTGCGCGAACTTGTGAAAGTGACGCTGCGCGCATCAGCTAAACCGCTGGGGGCGATCCTGCTAGTCATCACTCCAGTGCTGTTCATTGCCGCATATGCCAGCTCCAAACAGTGGTCGGGGCTGTTGGTACCGATGGCGGTGATATTGGGAGGTACGGCATCCACAATGCTGTTGCTGGCTTCTTGGAGGTTATTAGGTCCTGTCGAAAACTATGTTAGTGATTTGGCTGCTGCGGCGTTGATTTTGCTTTATGTGCCGCTACTGGGTTCGTCCATCGTGCTGTTACTGGTGGATTCTCATCCGGTAGCGCGCGTCGCTATCACACTGGCGTGTGTGGTGTCCAACGATTCCGGGGCTTTCATCTTCGGGGTGTTGGCGGGGCGTCGTCCCGGAGGAAATCATCACATAGCCCCTAGAGTTAGCCCAGCTAAAAGTTGGGAGGGGTTCGCCGGAGGAGTACTGCTCTCTGTGGTGGTGGCGATAGCGTTTGGAGTGCCGCTGCTGCAACTTACCTGGTGGGGTGGGGTGTTGCTAGGGGTGGCTGTCGGTGTTGCCGGGGTGCTGGGCGATCTGGTGGAGTCGATGATAAAACGTAACTTTGGGGTCAAAGATATGGGGCAGTTAATCCCCGGTCATGGTGGTGCGATGGATCGGCTCGACTCAGTGTTATTCGCTTTCCCAGTGAGTTGGGCGTTGCTGCTAGTGCTGGTTCCCTGATGGTTGTAGCACCAGCGCACAGCAGCGATCAGCATTCGGTTAAGTTGACGTTGCCAGCTTCCCCTTTGGCACCACCAGAGCAGCAACGCAGTTTGGTGTTCGACGTTCCGCGACACCATAAGCTAGCTAAGCATTGGTTTGATTTAACGCCTGCGCAACGGGTAACCGCAGTACAAGCGCTGGGATTGCCAGCGTATCGAGCGCGGCAGATAGCGCTACATATCTGCAACCGCTACGAGTATGAGCCGAGCGGCTGGAGTGATCTTCCGGCAGCGGCGCGTGAGACGCTTAATGTCTTATTTCCGTCTTTGTTGCGTATGCGTCACGAACAGATGGCCGATGCCGGAATGACTATCAAGACCGCGTGGGAGTTGAGCGGAGGTGCGTTAATCGAATCGGTGCTGATGCGCTATCCGAACCGCAACACAGTGTGCGTCAGTTCGCAAGCCGGATGTGGTATGGCTTGTCCGTTCTGTGCCACTGGCCAAGGCGGTTTACAGCGCAGTCTCTCCTGTGCGGAGATCGTGGCGCAGGTAGCCGATGCTGAGCAAAAGTTGGCGCATGGTTTAGTTGCCGGTGGGGTGGGGCGGGTACATAACGTCGTCTTTATGGGGATGGGGGAGCCGCTGGCTAACTATCGAGCAGTGCTAGCCGCCGTGCGAGAATTGGCGCGGCCTAAACCGGACGGGTTTGGTATCTCGGCTCGCGGATTGACTATCTCCACGGTCGGATTAGTGCCGCGAATTTTACAGTTGGCTGATGAAGGGTTACCAGTCACGCTTGCGGTGAGTCTGCACGCCCCAGACGACGAACTGCGCGATGAACTAATACCTATTAACCAGCGTTGGAACGTGGGCGAACTGCTGGACGCGGCTTGGAGCTATGCTCGGCTTACCAAACGGCGGGTGAGTATTGAGTACGCGCTGATTCGTGACATTAACGACCAGGCGCAGCGCGCTGATTTGTTAGCCCGCGAACTGCGCCGCCGCGGTGATTGGGGTTGGGCGCATGTGAATCTGATTCCGCTGAACCCAACTCCCGGTTCTAAATGGACAGCCGCTAGGCGCAGCGACCAGGCCACTTTCGTTGCGCGCTTAGAACGCGCCGGAGTGCCGGTTACCTTGCGTGATACTCGGGGACGCGACATTGCCGGTGCGTGCGGCCAGTTGGCGGTGCAACTGGGAGTCACCGATTGATGCAGCGGCGGTGATTCGATCTTTAGATTCGGCTCACGGATCATGGAGCTAACCCTTACGTTTTCACCAGTATTTTAAGGCTCTCTAATCGCTGCGCTGCTTGCGTTACTTTCATTTAGTATGGACGTATGCCGCAATCTAGCGTCGGGGACGATGCGCATCCGGTTCCAAATTTTGAACTGGATGCCAGCTTGCCGATCACCGCTCATGCGAAAGAGATAACGGCGCTGTTGCACACGCATCAAGTACTGATAGTTGCTGGTGAAACCGGCTCCGGCAAAACCACTCAGTTACCTAAAATCGCCTTAGCGCTAGGCGGGAAAAGCATTGCGCACACTCAGCCACGTCGTATCGCGGCTCGCAGTGTTGCCGTTCGGATAGCGGCAGAGTTGGGAGTGCCGCTGGGCGATGTGGTCGGCTACCAAGTGCGTTTTAATAAACAAGCCGGTAGCAACACCAGATTGAAACTGGTGACTGATGGCGTTCTACTCGCCGAGATTGCCGGGGATCGTAACTTGCGCCGCTATGACACCATCATTATTGATGAAGCCCATGAGCGCAGTCTCAACATTGATTTTCTGCTCGGCTACTTAAAACAGCTACTGCCACGTCGTCCAGATCTCAAAGTGATCATCACCTCAGCCACTATCGATACTGAGCGGTTCGCTGCGCATTTTGATGGGGCGCAGGTTGTTGAAGTTTCGGGTCGTAGCTACCCCGTAGAGGTGTTGTATCGTCCATTAGCTGTAGGAATGGAGCAGACGGCGGCCATCTTGGAAGCGGTTAAAGAACTGCGAATATATGGTGATGAGTTGGGGGATATTTTGGTATTTTGCGCTGGAGAGCGTGAAATACGTGAAGCCGCTGAGACGCTTATTAAAGCTAAGCTCCCCGGCATTGAAGTTTTGCCGTTGTTCGCCCGGCTTTCCGCAGACGAGCAGCAGCGAGTGTTCGCTTCGCATCCTGGTCAACGCATAGTGCTTGCCACCAATGTAGCGGAAACCTCCCTCACGGTACCGGGCATTCGTTACGTCGTCGATCCCGGTTTTGCGCGCATCTCGCGTTACTCCGTGCGTACCAAAGTGCAACGGCTACCGATAGAGGCGATCAGTCGAGCCAGTGCCGACCAACGCAAGGGACGCTGTGGAAGGCTCGCTCCCGGAATCTGTATCCGGCTCTACAGTGAAGACGACTACAACTCGCGTCCAGCGTTCACCGAGCCAGAGATTTTACGTACCAATCTGGCCGCAGTCATTTTGCGGATGGTGGAGGCAAAGTTAGGCGACATTCGAGCATTCCCATTTGTTGCAGCGCCCGATGAGCGTCAAATTGCGGATGGGTTGCGCTTGCTTGATGAACTCGGTGCGCTCGCCGTCAAGTCACGCACCCACGCGCAGTTGACACAAACCGGTCATAATCTTGCTCGCCTGCCGGTAGACCCCCGGCTTGGGCGCATCCTGTTAACGGCTGCTGATCGCGGATGCCTTAGCGAAGCTTTGGTGTTGGTGTCAGGTTTGTCGTTGCAAGACGTGCGTGAGCGACCAACCGAGAAAAGAGCGTTGGCTGCTGCCGCGCACGCCAGATTCGCCACCGACGACATACTGAACGTTGCGTTGCGCGAAACTATTGACCTTGACATTTCGAACGCAAACATGCAAAACACCGTCGGGGGTGGTAAAGCCACCGGGCGACACCACCACACTGCGACAAACGCAGCGTCAGGTGAGGTGCTTGGCGCAGCGATTTCTGAGCATACGTCTCTTCCACTGCGCCACACCGTTCACACCGGAACTCATATTGATCGCAGCATACCCGCGCCAGATTCCGGTGGTGACGTGGCGGCGCTACTGCGGCTCTGGAAATATCTGAACGTGAAGCGTAGCCAGTTGAGTTCCAGTGCGTTTCGTCGTTTATGCAAGGCGGAATATCTCAATTATTCGCGAGTGCGAGAATGGCACGATCTCAACTGGCAGTTGGGCGAAGTGTGCCGTGACCTCGGGCTTAAAATGAATAACCGTCCCGCCGACATGGACACTATCATCACCGCTATGTTGTCCGGGTTGCTGGGGCATATCGGGTTACTTGAACGTGACGAACGCGACTTTGGTGTGCGGGGTAGCAAACGCTTACGCGGCTCGCAAGAATACTTAGGTACCCGAGGCTCGCGGTTCGCTATCAGTCCGGCATCACTGCTGGCACAGCATCCGCCGTCACTTGTTATGGCGACAGAGTTGGTGGAGACCACCCGTTTATGGGCACATTCGGTAGCGGAAGTGTCCGCCGAACAGGTACTAGCGGTGGGCGGGCATCTGTTGCGGCACACTTACTTTGAACCGCATTTTTCGCCCACTACCGGCACGGTGGCCGCGTTCCGCAGTACCACTTTGCTAGGAGTGCCGATCATCTCCGGGGTCAGTGTTGATTACGGCAGCGTGAACCAGGCTAAAGCGCGTGCGATTTTTATTCAGGGAGCGTTGCTAGAACAGGCTTGGATGCCGCGTCCCGGCACCGATTCCATCCGATTATTTGAACATAATGCCTTTGTTCGGAAACAGGCGCTCGAAATAGCAGCCCGGGAACGCACTCCGGAAATATCCGAACTGGAGTTGACGGATTGGTTCGCTACCCGATTGCCCAGCGGTATCGCAACTGGTGCCCAGTTGGAAGAGTGGCTGCGAGCGGCTAAGCATAATTTTGATGCGCTGTGCCTGCAGATTGCTGACCTCACTGCGCAACCTGATGAGCAAGCCTACCCGGGAGTGTGGAGTTTTGGTGGTGCTGAGGCAGCTATTGATTACCACTTTGAACCGAAATCTGAACGGGATGGTGCCACCGTGCGGATACCGATGGCGAAGTTAGCCGAAGCGAATCCGGCTAGTTTCACTTGGGGGTTGCCAGGGCAGCGACAGGAGTTAGCGACGGCACTTATTCGTTCGCTGCCGAAACGCTTACGTACCTCTTTCGTACCCGCTCCAGATTTTGCTACCAAAGCGCTCAACTGGTTGTTGGTAGGGCAAGCCGACGAGTCGTTACCGTTCACCGACGAGCTTGCTAGAGCGTTACGAGAACTCACCGGAGTTGAGTTAGCGCCTAGCGACTGGAACTACGACGCGGTGCCGGCGCACCTTAAACTCAACTTCGCAGTGACGCATGGCGAACGCGAAGTAGCTTTCGGCAAAGACCTTGCCGCCATGCAACGCGATTATGGCAAGCAGATAACGGCGGCGTTGACGCAAGCTGGTCCCACCACAAAACGTGGCACCACTTGGGTGTTCGGCACTATCCCAGAACAGATCAGCGTCACCAAAGACGGTGTCACCGCCCACGGATACCCGGGGTTACGTGATGAGGGGCAGTTAGTCGGTGAGGCGGTGTTCGACACAGCTAAGTTTGCAGCAAGTCAACATGCGCGCGCACTCGTTCGGCTACTCAGTATCAACCTGCCCGATCCCACAAAATGGGTGTTAGCGCACCTTAGCAAGACGGAGTTGTTGGTGTTGTCTACCAGCCCGTACCCAAACGTCACTGAGGTGTTGCATGATGCGCGTTATAAAGCAATCACACAACTGATGAATGCGCTAGGGTGTCCGGCACAGGTACGTGATGAAGCGGCATACGACACTTTGGCGCGCTGGGTGCAGCAAGCACAGACGGATCAAATCAAACGAGTGGTGAGTGTTGGTGTCAATGTGCTGCAGGGCGTTCAAGAGGTTCAGAAACGTCTTGATACGCTAAGCCGTGCTCATCCCGCGTTTGGTGATGTCACCGCACAGTTGGCTGACCTGGTTTACTGCGGATTTATCAGCAAGATACGCGATCCATGGTACGACGCTCTGCCGCGCTATCTGAAAGCTGTGTCGCTTCGCTTGGAAACCATAGCTACCAATCCGGCAGTTGATGCTCCTCGGATGGCTATGGTGGAACGGATGCAAGATGCTTATGTTGAGTTGTTGAATGCGGTACCGCAAGGGCATCCGGTGCCCGATGAAGTAGCTGACATTGCTTGGTTGATCGAAGAGTATCGGGTGCAAGTTTTCGCGCAACGGTTAGGTACCGCAGTGCCGGTGTCGGAGAAACGCTTACTTAAAGCTATTTCGCACCCAGCGCAGTTCGCTGTGTCGAACGCTAATCTTCGTCGTAATCGGCTACGTTCTTTAGCTTAGGTATCTCTACTGGAGATTGAACTACGACTCTTCGTCTTTCTTCACCCCGAAGCGCGCGTATCATAGTTATGATTAACCCGCCTAGTAAGAAAGGCAGATAAATATGGGTATCACTGAAAGGCTCAAGGACATCGCCGAGGGTGTTGGAGAAAAGATCGGCGAAGGTATTGATTATGTGAAGCGGGAATCCGCCGAAGGGGGCAAGATTGACGTTTTCATGGACAAGGTTGGCGAGAAGCTTTCCGACGCAAAGGATGCCGTAGCCGAAAAAGTTAGCGACATCAAGGATAAGTTAGACAACGACGCGAGTAAAACCGAGTGTTGTTGTGGTGATAAGTCTGATGCTGATAAGGCTGATGGTTGTTGCAGCGATAAACCCGCGTAGGGATGCTTGCGCGCTATATTTTGCGATGAACCCTGGCCGCGTCTGGTTAGCTGCGGTCAGGGTTCATTGACTTTTATTAGATAAGCATTCGCGACCGGGTTTCGGCAGGCGGATTTTCGAGTTATTCACTAGCGAATCGGTAGTGTTCAGGCGGCCACTTGAACGATTCTCATACGCAACTTTTTAAGAGCTTCGCGTTCTATCTGGCGTATTCGTTCGGCAGTGATCCCCCAAGCGGCGGCAATATCTTGCAGTTTGGTTTGTGCTTCACCATTCAAGCCGTACCGGCGGCGCACGATGTCGGCGGAACGCGCGTCCAGTTCATCAAGCGAACGCAGCAGTTCTGAGCGATCTTGCTGAGCTAGCAACGCTGTATCTGAGTCTGTTCCATCTTCGACGGTGATAAGGTCACCGAGTACAGTGTTCGATCCTTCGCTAAGCGGAGCGTCTAGGCTAGCAGGTTCGCGGGAGGTGCGAAATAATTCGGCAACTTCGCTGGCATCCATCCCAACTTCGGCGGCGATCTCGGCGTAAGTCGGTTCGCGGTCGAGTTTCTGCTCAAGAATACGACCGGCGTTGCTCACTTTGGTGATTCGTTCCGTGATATGTACCGGCAACCGCACGATATGTCCGTTTGTGTTCAATCCTCGGTTGATTGCTTGCCGTATCCACCAGGTTGCGTATGTCGAAAATTTGAATCCTTTGGCATAATCAAACTTTTGTACTGCCCGGATTAACCCAATGTTGCCTTCTTGAATAATGTCGGCTAGCGGTACTCCAGTGTAGGTGTATCTGCGTGCCACCGCCACCACTAGGCGCAGGTTTGCTTTCACAAAATGGTGGAACGCCGTCAGGCCGTCAGTTATCAATTCATTCAAGTCATCATCGGTGGCGGCGGCGCTACGTTTCATTTCGCCACGTAACATCAATTCGGCGTTTTTACCTATCGCAATGGCATGAGCTAGTTGCACTTCTTCAACTGCGCTGAGCAGCGGGGTTCTAGAAATGGCTTCTAGATACGAGCCAACGCTGTCTTGTGGGGTATCGGTAGCACTGATCACTATGTCTATTGTTCCTTTCGCGGTGTCTAATGCCGGTGCTTTACGCTTGTAAAAGTGCAAGGCACAGACTATACAACTCCCAAAGTTGCCAGTTCATTCCAGAGCCAGTGGTGTTAGCGAAAATGTGATGTCTTCCGGAACTTGCGTAGCGATAGTTGGCAGAGCGTTTTGAAGTTAGGTGATCGCGCTCAGTTTTGACAAAACTACCCGCACTTTGTTTATTCTTAAATAACAAATTTGCTCGTTGAGTTCAGACGAAACCAGCCTTAGGTTAGTCGGTCGGCTTGATTTATGCCGCAGGTTGTGGCATTCTTTGACAGGCTCTTGACAGCAAGGTGGTTTTGTGTACCCAAGAGCCAGTTGCTCCGCTACTAGAAAGGGCACTTTGTGTCATCAAAAAAGCCCGTAATAACAGAACTTAAACTTAAGACTGCGGAAGTAGCACCCGTGGTCGACGTAGTTGTCGCTGCGGTTACGTCAAAACCGAAACGAGTGCGCAAGAAGCCGAACGCACCGGAAGCGGTAAGTGAAGTAAGCGATGTCAAGCTTAAGACAGCACTTCACGATGACGATGTAGCCGATGATGCGGCGCTACCAACCATCGGGGACGTGCTTAGCGGACTGGTTCCATCCGAAGTTGATGTGGATGGTGATGATTTAGTGGTGCCGCTGGGACGCAAACGCAGCCTTGATGACATTGATGATGCCGACTTTGAACTTAGCGAGGCGGAGCGCGACGAAGCGAAACTGCTGGTAGATGAGGAAGAAGACGCAGTCGGAGAGGAACTGGGCTTTTCAGTATCGGATTCAGACGATTCCGACGAACCAGAGATACAGGTGACATCGGCTGGTGCTACAGCTGATCCGGTGAAGGATTACTTGAAGCAAATCGGCAAAGTTGCGCTGCTAAATGCTGAGATGGAAGTTGATCTTGCCAAGCGAATTGAGGCCGGGCTGTTTGCCGAAGATATATTGCACGCCCCCAAGTTCAACTGCTCGGTAATTGAGCGTGATGACTATGAATGGATTATTGAGGACGGCCGCCGCGCCAAGAATCACCTGCTGGAGGCTAACCTGCGTTTGGTGGTGAGTCTTGCAAAGCGTTACACCGGACGCGGAATGTTGTTCTTAGACCTCATTCAAGAAGGCAACCTTGGTCTTATCCGTGCCGTCGAAAAGTTTGATTACACCAAAGGCTATAAGTTCTCGACATACGCTACTTGGTGGATAAAGCAAGCCATCACTCGCGCTATGGCGGATCAAGCTCGCACTATCCGTATTCCGGTGCATATGGTTGAGGTAATCAATAAACTCGCTCGGGTGCAACGACAGATGTTGCAAGATTTGGGACGGGAGCCAACGCCGGAAGAGCTGGCGAAAGAACTCGACATGACCCCCGAAAAGGTTATCGAAGTGCAGAAGTATGGTCGGGAGCCGATCAGTCTGCATACCCCACTTGGTGAGGATGGCGATTCTGAGTTCGGTGACCTAATCGAGGATTCAGAGGCTATCGTGCCAGCCGAAGCCGTCAACTTCACACTGTTGCAGGAGCAGTTGAATAGTGTGCTTGATTCGCTGTCTGAGCGTGAAGCTGGCGTGGTGCAGATGCGGTTTGGTCTCACCGATGGGCAACAGAAAACGTTGGATGAGATCGGCAAAGTGTATGGGGTGACGCGCGAGCGCATTCGTCAGATTGAAAGTAAAACGATGAGCAAACTGCGCCATCCGTCACGTTCTCAGGTGTTACGGGATTACTTGGATTAGGCCGAAAACCGATCAGCGTCACTCCATCAAGTAGGCTTAAGAACATGTGGTGGATTGTTTGTGGATTATTTATCGTTGCCGCTATCGGCATTGTGATCGAGCCAAGACAGCTTTGGCCAGCAGGTCTAGCGGTGTCGGTGCTTTTCGGAGTAGCATTTTCAGTGTTGCAGCTATTCGTAGACGCGCTCGACCGGCTGAGCGATAAATATGCATCTTTTGTCGGAACATTTTTCGTATTGGCGCTGTTTTTGCTGCTGTTGGCGATGGTCGTGTTGGGTGTCGTGCTACTTTTGAACGGTTTTGTTATGTGGCATCGTGAGGGACATTCACTGGGGAACTCACTGTCTTTGCTTGCTGGCATCGCACTACTTGGGTATCTTTCCGGTGCGGTGTTAGTGGTCATGTCCAACTCGATGACGTTGTTCGTGTACCTGGTTTTTGTCGGGCTACCGGTTGGCTATTTGAGTTACGGGTTCTTGTCTTACGTGTTATATTCGGCGTGTTATCAGTGGTTCACTAAACGTTTCGCTAAAGCCGAAGCGGCGGTAGTCGTATTGGGTTCGGGGCTAGTTAAAGGGCAGGTGCCCCCGTTGCTCGCCAGTCGGCTCGACACTGGGTATACGGTATTCGATGCGGCGTTGTTAGCGGGTTATCGACCGTTACTTGTGGTTTCTGGTGGCCAAGGAGGAGACGAACCACGAACCGAAGCTGACGCTATGGCGGAGTATCTGATAGAGCGCGGAGCAGTAGCGGATGAAGTTGTACGAGAAGTGGAATCGCGTAACACGCAGCAGAATATCGTCAATACCAAAGCTTTGTTGGAAGCTCGCGGCATCAGCGGAAAAGTGGTTGCAGTTACCAGCAACTTTCATGCCTTTCGAGCCGCCACTTTGATGCGCAGAGCTAAATTGGCAGGTCATACTATCGGCGCGCCCACTGCGGGTTACTTCTGGCCTTCGGCTACGTTGCGCGAGTATGTGGCGTTACTACGTGATTCTTTCTGGCTCAACAAGGTGGGGTTAGCGCTTAGCTGTTTGCCGTTGTTGGGGTTTGCGTTATATTCCGTGATTCAAATGGCGCGGTGATGCGTCGTGCTGTTAAAAATGTGAGATCAATTCAAGGTAGACGGGTATTGTTCCTTGCAGCGAGCGTATGAAAAGGGGAAGGAACTCGGTTATGAGTTTTGCAGGAGTCATCATAGGTGTCGGTGCGTTTATCATCATCGGAGTTTTGCACCCCATAGTTATAAAAGCGGAGTATTACATCGGATCAAAAGCTTGGCCGATATTTTTGTTAACCGGTTTGCTATGTATCGGGTTTTCATTAGTTTGCGAAAAGCTAGTGCTATCGGCGCTGCTTGCCGTGTTGGGTTTTTCATTGCTGTGGAGCATTCAGGAACTTTTTCAACAGGTAGAGCGGGTTGAAAGAGGATGGTTCCCTAGGAATCCGAAAAAAGACGGGTTCCGCCGGTGAGTAGGAATGTCCTAGTCAGCAACGCTTAAAAGCCATTTGGCTGCGGTAATTTTCCGAGCGATATAATGTCACCATGATAGGAGCGTGGCGTGACCCCGCAGCCACACTCAGAGAGGAAAATCCCAATGGTCACCAAAGAAGATGTTTTAGAAGTATTAGCCAACAGTGAGCAGCCGTTGCGGTCTGCTCAAGTGGCGGAAAAGCTCGGAGTTGACAAGGCTGAGGCGGATAAGGCCATCAAAGCATTGAAGGCTGCCGGCGAGATCATCTCGCCCAAGGCGTGCTGCTATACGGTCGCGCTCTAAGGAAATGTAGTTTCCCTAGTAGAATCAGCCGCATTATGATTGACATCAATAATGAGTCAGGCGAGCAGGTAGACGAGCAGGCGTTGGTGCAACTTGCCGATTTCACGTTGCAGCAGATGCGCATTCACCCCCAAGCGGAAGTATCAATTCTGTTGGTGGATGAAACGGCGATGACCGGCTACCACGAGCGTTTCATGGGTGAACCGGGTGCTACAGATGTGTTGAGTTTTCCAATGGATGAACTGCGTCCTGGTTCGGCGGACGGAGTGTCTGCCGAGGGGATTTTGGGAGATGTGGTTATCTGTCCGGGATATGCGGCGGGGCAAGCTACGTTGAATGGTCGCTCTGTCGATGGTGAAGTTCAGTATCTTTTGGTACATGGACTGCTGCACTTGATGGGGTATGACCATGGCGAACCGGATGAGAAACGTGTGATGTTTGGGTTAAATGATCGCTTAATCCGCGACTGGTCGGCGAATAAAAAATGAGTGAATCCGATTGGTGGTGTATTGGGGGAGCGGTTGGTCTTGCCGTAGTCGCATGGGTGTTGCTGGCTGGAGAATCCGCGTTAGCGGCACTTTCTCGCCCTAAACTGCGCGAAACGTTAGCGCAACAGTCACGCCCTCATTCGCGGCTTGCCGACATTTTGGACGATAAAGCTCCGTACATCAACGCTGCCACCTTGTTGCGCGGTGCTTGCCAGATCACCACCATCATGCTGGTAGCTACCGTAGTGTTTCCGCAGTTCGATGAGCTGTGGCTGCGGTATCTGGTGACTGGAGGCATAGTTTTATTCGTCTGGTTCGTTCTTTGGGGAGTGGCGGCGCAAACTTTGGGACGCCAACATGCGGTGGCTATCGCTACCGCTCTCGCCGGGCCGTTTACGCTCATCGAACGTGTTTTCGGGCTGATCGCCGGGCCACTGGTGATTATCGGTAACGCACTGACTCCCGGCAGGGGTTATCAAGACGGCCCTTTCTCCACTGAAGCGGAACTGCGTGATGCGCTAGATTTAGCCGAACGTAATGAAGTTATTGAACACGGTGAACGCGAGATGATTCATTCGGTGTTTGAGTTCGGCGACACTTTGGCGCGCGAAGTGATGGTGCCGCGTACCGATGTGGTGTACCTTGAGCGTGGTAAAACACTTAGACAAGGTATTTCATTGGCGCTACGTTCTGGTTTCAGCCGTATTCCAGTGATCGGAGACGATCTGGATGACGTGCTGGGAGTGATTTATATCAAAGATTTGATGCGCCGAGTTTATGACAATGCGCGCGCTGAGGATGAAGAGTTGTTGGAATCACTGATGCGGCCTGCGGTTTTTACTCCGGATTCTAAGCCGGTTGATGAACTATTGCACGAGATGCAGGCGAGTAGGAATCATCTGGTGATCGTGGTGGAAGAGTTTGGCGGCACGGCGGGTCTTATCACTATTGAGGACATCGTTGAAGAGATCGTTGGCGAGATCACTGATGAATTCGACGCGGAACCTTTGCTAGCGGAGCAGCTCGCTGCTGGTGTGTATCGCGTATCGATGCGTACTCCATTGGATGAGGTGGGTGATCTCTTTGAGTTGGAGTTAACCGACGAGGATGTGGAGACGGTTGGCGGGCTGCTTGCGAAAGAATTGAACATGGCACCGATTCCGGGGTGCTCCGCCGTGTGGCGCGGCTTGGAACTCAGCGCTGATGCCGGTACCGGTCGGCGGCATCAGGTGGAGACGATCACCATACGACAGCTACCGGAGAGCGACGCAGCAGATGACTAAAGAATTGTCGAATAATCCGGTGCCCGATCGCTCGCATCGTTCCGGTTTCGTCTGCCTTGTCGGTCGGCCTAATGCTGGAAAATCTACTTTGGTCAACGCCCTTGTCGGTAGCAAAGTGGCCATCACTTCCGCTAAACCGCAGACCACCCGCCATGCAGTGCGAGGTGTTATCACCCGTCCCGATGCGCAGTTAGTGATAATTGATACTCCAGGATTGTCGAAGCCGCGCTCGCTACTACAAGAGCGGTTAAACGACTTGGTGCGGGCTACTTATGCAGAAGTGGACATAGTTGCGTTATGTCTGCCGGCCGATCAACATGTTGGGTCAGGCGATAAATATCTGATCGCGCAGTTGCTGACGCTCATGCAGCGTCCCAAATTGGTGGCAGTCGTCACCAAAATTGACAAGGTATCTGGGGAGAGGTTGCGGTGTCAGCTACTTCAGATCGATGCGCTTTCAGATGAACTTGGCTTGGAGTGGGAACATATTGTGCCATGTTCGGCGTTTTCGGGTATGCAGTTGGCCGAAGTTACTAACACGTTGATCTCGTTGTTGCCCGTTGGCCCGGTTTACTATCCGAACGGTGAGTTGAGCGATGAACCCGACGAAGTGTTGGTAACTGAGTTAATTCGGGAAGCCGCATTGGAGTTGGTGCGCGACGAACTGCCGCACTCGATCACAGTGGAGTTGGTCGAAATGGGGGTTCACGCCGACCCGGCGATGAAACGTCCGGTTTTGCAGGTTTACGCCAACTTGATTGTGGAACGCGAATCGCAGAAACACATTATGATCGGCAGCAGAGGTGAACGAGTGAAACAAGTGGGCACAGCTGCCAGACGAGCAATCTCGGCACTACTGAGCATCCCCACTCGGCTAGACCTGCGTGTCAAAGTGGTCAAAGAGTGGCAACGCGACCCCAAAGCGTTAAATAAACTAGGTTTCGAAGCTCACTAGCCGAACTGCACTCCGTTAGCAAAATGCTCGGGTTATGCGTAGCGGCGGTTACCTAAAAGGTGATGACGCGAGTTTCTGAGCCGTAGAAAGTGGCGTTTGCTGCGGTAAGGGCAAAGATTTGAGTATTGCCGTCGTCAACGGTGTACATGTTGCGTAACTGTGGATAAGCGTTCAACATCGTCTCTTGGCTCTCGGTGCGATCATCGGGGAGAGCTTTGGCGTTGACGCGCAACCAGGTAGTGCCATCGAACGCGCAGATGCTCACCTGCGGGTTAGCAAGTATCTGCTGCGCCACCGGTTTGTTTTTACCAGTTTGGAAGCAGAGCTTGTCGTCGATGATGTGGGCGGTGCCAAAAGGACGCACTTGCGGCGCGTCGCCGTCAACAGTGCCTAGGAAGTAAAACTTGCACTTTTTCAAAAACTCGCAAACCTCTTGCATGGTTCATCTCTTTCAGTAGTTAATAGTTGCCTTAAGGAAACTGACTGATCAGGTATCGCAGGTAGCTCACTCAAATTGAGTGAGCTGTTGAGCGCTATATCTGGTGGCGGACATCCCGTCCGTTTGCAGGATATAGCGCTCAGAAGTTCAGCTCGTTCAGCGCGCTACCTTGGGCGCAACATCGATCAGTGCTTCCCGGGAGTGTAGTTGGTGTTAGTAACATTTCCGTCGCCGCTGTGATCAACGTATGCATGGTATAGCTTAGGCCGAAAATTTCCCGTCGAGCGCCAGTGTCCGTTACTGGTCTGAGTTTCCCGTTCGGGAGATTGTCCGTGTCGATAACGCGGCAAAGAGTTGTTGTTGGTGTGTAGCGCGTACAATCTTCTGTTATGACAAGCTCGGCTCTGTTGCTTAGTAGCCGCAGCGAAGCGTAGGTAGTAACCAGCTCTTCTTCGCTGCGGCGGATTTTTGCACGTCTGGTTTTAAGTCATAACCACTAATCAAGGAGCAGTAAACCTATGAGTAGGCTAAGTAACCCCGCTACTAAGGTGCAACCAAAGCCGGTAGCCACTCCCACCCCGATGCCGTACACCCGTTATCAGCCGCATATACCGCTCGCCTTGTCAGAGCGCACTTGGCCAGATCGGCAACTCACTAAAGCCCCCCGTTGGCTCTCCACCGATCTGCGCGACGGTAATCAGGCGCTCATCGAACCGATGACCCCTTCTCGCAAGCGTCGCATGTTCGACCTGCTGGTCGCTATGGGGTATAAAGAGATAGAAGTGGGTTTTCCGTCCGCTTCCGCCACAGAGTTCAACTTCGTCCGTAGTCTCATCGAAGACGAGACGGCAATCCCGACGGACGTAACCATCTCAGTGCTTACCCAGGCTCGCGCAGATCTCATTGACGTTACCGCTCGTTCCATCATTGGAGCGCGGCGAGCGAGCATCCATGTGTATAACGCGCTCTCGCCGTTGTTTCGCCGAGTGGTTTTTGGCCTTGATGAAGCCCAGACGATCACACTAGCTCGACAAGGTACTCAGTGGGTGATTGATGCCGCTGATAAGTATCTGTGTGGCACCGAGTTCGGGTATGAATACAGCCCAGAGGTATTCACGCAAACCCCGGTTGACTACGCCATAGAGGTGTGTAATAACGTAATGCAAGTATGGCAACCCAGTTCGGAACGAGAGATCATTGTGAATCTTCCGGCCACTGTGGAGACGTGTACGCCGAATGTGTACGCGGACATGATTGAGTATTTTTGCGCTCACATCGACCATCGCGAGCATGTTTGCGTGTCGCTCCATACCCACAATGATCGAGGTACTGGGATTGCGGCTAGCGAACTTGGTTTGCTTGCGGGTGGTCAGCGCGTCGAGGGTTGTTTGTTTGGTCATGGGGAACGCACTGGCAACGTTGATCTGGTGGTGCTAGGTATGAATCTTTACGCGCAAGGTATCGACCCGGGTATCGATTTTTCAAACATAGACGAGATTCGCCGGGTGGTCGAATATTGCACTGGGATGAAAGTGCCGCCGCGACAGCCGTACTCCGGCGATCTGGTGTACACCGCGTTTTCTGGTTCGCACCAGGATGCCATCAAGAAGGGGTTAGAAGATTTGGAAGCCCAGGCGCATGACTGCGGTGTTGGCATCCGTGATATTCCTTGGGAAGCGCCGTATCTTCCTGTTGACCCAGCGGACATTGGGCGCAGCTACGAAGCGATCATCCGAGTCAATTCACAGTCTGGCAAGGGCGGTATGGCCTATCTGATGAAGAACGACCACAAACTTGATTTGCCGCGCCGGTTGCAGCAAGAGTTTTCCCGATTGGTGCAAGCTCGCGCGGATGCCGAAGGTAGCGAACTCAGTTCGGAGCGACTTTGGAGTTACTTCTGTGCGGAGTACTTAGAACGCCGCACGCCGCTTGAGTTCCAGGAGCGACACACTACTGCTACTGACGACGTCACGTCTATCGACGCTCGCGTCAGTTACCGTGCTGCTTCCATGCAGCTAAAGGGCGAGGGCAACGGCCCGCTATCGGCTTTCGTCGATTCGCTGCGGCTACTTGGCATTTTTGTAAAAGTGCTTGATTATGCCGAACATGCTTTGACCTCTGGTGGCGATGCGCAAGCTGCTGCGTATGTGGAGTGCGAAGTTGGTGAAAATGGAGATGTCCAAGTGGTATGGGGCGTGGGGATTGACGTTGACATCACTACTGCGTCGTTGAAAGCAGTGGTGAGCGCACTCAATCGGGCGTTGGAACATCGCTCGTTTTAAGTTGTAGCGTACCTAAGTTTTCCCGCCATTGTGGGGAGTGTAGGGCAGCGCGGCGTAGCAACGCACGGTAGCGTACCTAAGTTTCTCCGTCATTGCGAGGAGCGTAAGCGACGAAGCAATCCAGAAAGGTAGTTATTGAGCAAAAGAGGTTTTTGTTTAGTGGATCTGAGTTGGAAAGGTTCGTATAGGTGGCACTTTTATGACTGGATTGCTTCGCGTCCTTTTGCTCGCTCGCAATGACGGACGGTGAGTAATCGCGTGATGGCGTATTGGGTTTCCCCGTCATTGTGGGGAGTGTAGGGCGGCGCGGCGTAGCGACGCACGGTAGCGTATTGGGTTTTCTATCATTGTGGGGAGCATAAGGCGGC
>JAIRZI010000047.1 GCA_031267295.1 Propionibacteriaceae bacterium
TTTAGAGGTGTCGTTTATGTGAGTCTTTCTATTTCGGATTTATTGAACAAAGACCTCTTTTGCTCAGTAATTACTTTTCTGGATTGCTTCGTCGCTTGCGCTCCTCGCAATGACGGGGAGACTCGATACGTTACCGTGTGTTGTTGCGTCGTGCTGTTTTATGCTCCTCGCGATGACAGAAAAACTCAAGATCGTTACCCGCAGCAGTATCACCCGAATGCCACATCTCTCACGTTGCTGAAAAAGACTGCATAGGTTGGATAAGCTAACGGTGACATATCCGAAGTAAGGTACGCAATTTTGTTACTAATCTCAGATACGATATTCCACTTTGGTGCAGGAAACTACCCCAAAATAACAGCGAAATACCTAACCAAACCCGTATTCAACTTCAAAACCATCCAAAAGCGGAAAAACTCGGGTACCACATTATGCGGTTGCATAACATTGTGGTACTTAAAGGTATTCGTCCAACGCCTTTGCAATGACAGACTTCGGTTTGGCACCAACCAATTGGTTAACGAGTTGGCCACCGACGTACATCTGAACGGTAGGTAAGCTGAGAACACCTTGGGATGCTGCAAGGTCAATATTGACGGATGTGTCCACTTTTGCAAACTTGACTCTTCCGTCATAGCTGGTAGCCAGCTCATCTAAAATCGGACTTAACTGCTTACAAGGCATACACCAATCTGCCCAAAAATCTACAAGAACTGGCTTGTCAGACGCTAATACTTCAGTTGCAAAAGTGTCGGATGTCACTTCAATTATTGTCGGCATATTTAGTTCCTTCTCTTACATGATATGACTGCATACGACACTACAATCGAAATCACCGGTTGCGTCGCACTATCTTAAGCCCTGGCGGTACTCGTTGCTTAAGTTCCCACGCTGACTAATCAACGTTCTGCAAGCACGTCTTTTATCTGGGTAGCTGCTGCAGCTACTGAAGTCCAGTCTGGAAGCATTACATACAATGATTCAGAGCCGTAGGTGTAAGTGGGCTGACTTGAGCCACTGCCAATCACTGCGGTGGTATCTATTTTCCAATTCTTAGCGGAAGAGAGTTGATTGCGAACAAGCATGGCAATATCATCTGCGCTAAAAGACATCTGGAGACGGCCGTTGATTGCTTCTAGCATTGAACCATAGTTCACTAAAATGCTGGGGCTAATCATCTTGTCAATAAGAGCGCTAAGAAGACGTTGTTGGTTTTTCCCGCGTCCATTGTCGCCACCTTCCACCGAATAACGTTCCCGAGCAAAGCATAACGCTTGTTCGCCAGACATGTGGTTCACGCCTTCTTTGATAGCAAATCCGCCATGTATACAGTTGAATGATTCAACAGAGTTTACGTCCACTCCGCCCAGTGCATCAATTAACCGCACCACTGAATCGAAGTTAACACGCACCCAGAAATCAATGTTGATACCATATAAATCCTGCAAACTCTGGATAGACATATCCACTCCATAAGTGCCAGCGTGTGTCAGTTTATCCGGGTAACCCGAGGTGTCATGGAGTTGTATGTAGTAGTCACGAGGGGTATTTACCATCAGAATATGACCAGTGTCTGGATTCACAACCACCAGCATGTTCACATCGGAAAGTCCGCGGGGGTTTAATTCTCCATACTGATCAATACCGGAGATGTATACGACAAAAGGTTTACTGACATCTCCTTCGACTTGATTACTGCTTATATCTATCGGCACCCATAGAATCTTCAATACTTTCAAAGCGGAGAACAATGCTTGATCGGCATCTTGAAAGCTGCGATACAGCGAATCTTCAAGCAACGCCACTTCAATATTACCGCTGCGTAGTGAGTTAGTCATAGCAGTTAAATCGTCTAAAGACGAGTAGTTGGTATGCACCTCACTATTTAGTAGTTCCTGGGCGGCGGACGCATACCGATCTGTTTTGAGGTAACCGACGCTCTCATTTTCAAGAGAACTCAACTCATCGGAATGTTCCTTAAAAACTAAAACGTCGTATAGCAAATTATCTTCTTTTGGAGGACTCATGTCGCCGATAGCAGTAGAAAAAGCATTCATTACTACTACGCCATATAGCGCAACTATGGTTACTGCGACGCTGAATACGGTGAATATACTAAAAAATACTGGGTGCCGCTGCGGGCGAAGAAACCAAACACCAACTGCTATGCCACAAACTAGAGCTACAGCTCCAACTACACCCCCAATAGTCCAAGCCTTAGGAAAAATGTTTAACCAAACCACGCTATATATGGCGTAAGCCACTGCACCAGCCATAACAATCGAAAAAGCTTTGCCGAAGATGTTGAGTATTTTTAAGGCTGGGCGCACCGACTGGGGTTCGTTTTTTTTGCTTAGTTCTGCGCTAGCAATCGCCTGAGGATCGCTGGCGGCAGTGACAAGAGACGGTTCGAGTGCAGATAGCGATTCGGTACCGGTAGCTAGATCAGCAGTTGGCGTGGTCGGCACAGTAGGATGAAGAACATCCAAATCAGGAGACGACTTAAGCGGGTCGTCTTCGTAATTATGTTCTTTAGAATCGTAGCCTTCTGGCCATTCGCTAGGGTCATAACCGCGTTTGGCCATACCAAGAACCTTCTTCTCTATGTTGATGTTGGCACGTCTGTTTGGCCTATGAATAGGGAAAGCATCAACAACTATACTGCAAAACAGTTGCGAACCGACACCAGTGTACGCGAACAAACTGCACAAGGCGCGCAGGCATCCTACATGCTTATCGGCGTTGTAGTTGGTAGCCTGGTAGCAGAACTGGGGTCTATCCGGGTGGGAAATGTGGAGCATTGCGTGAGTGAAATATCAACCACCAACAGTTGGAAAGCTTCGGGAGATGTCCCAGAGCGCGACTTTGCCGTCGATTCGCGCAGCCCGGTAAATCGCATCAAACGACGTGAAAATGTTTCGACGCAGGTGCAAAAAGCGCAGGAACATCTCGCTCGACTGCATCCCAAACCTGATAACGCATGGTATGCGCGTTACCGGAACCGGATGCGGTTAGTGGACATCATTTGCGTTATTGTCGCCGTGTTTAGCGCAATTGTAATGCGTTCCGCTGCCGAGTTTAGCTTCAGTAGTGGGGTCACTTTTCGCTCTGATGTCGAGCTGCTTCTCGCGTCTGGAGCGGCACTAGCCTTGGGTTGGATAGCGATATTGGGGTTAGCTAAAACCCGTTCCCTCAATTTGATAGGCACGTCAACCGCAGAATATGTCGCAGTGGTGCGAGCCTCTTTAATGCTGTTTGGATTATTTGCTATCGTCTCTTATTCCTTGAAACTTGAATTATCTAGGTTACTGTTTTTGTTGGCATTACCGTTAGGGACACTGCTTATCTTGGTTGGTCGTTGGGTGCTACGAGCGCGTCTCAACAACCGCAGACGCGCCCGTGGTACCGAGATGACATCCAGTATCATTGTTGGCCGCCACACGGAGGTGGAAGCTGTGGTTACTGACATGCTCAACACCTTGGAAGCGGGATATTGGCCGACGATGGTTTGTGTGCTAGATAATGGCACCATTTCGTATGATTTAGCGCGAGTTTCTTATGAAGAATTATCGAATATTTTATCCAGCGCTGATCTAGGTGCGGTGATCGTTGCCGGGGGTTTGACGGCACCACAAACACAGCAGTTAGCTTGGGAGTTGGAGTCGCGTCCCATCACGTTGCTGCTTCGACCAATGCTCACTGACATCGCCGGCCCTAGAGTGTCAATGCAGGTGGCCGATGGCCTAAGCCTGATGCACCTTGATTTACCACGGTTTGATGGCATTCAGTTGATGGTGAAACGACTATTCGATATTGTCTTGGCGGCACTGGCTTTGCTAATACTTTCTCCGTTGCTGCTAATAATTTCAGTTGTTATCAAAATTGATGACCCTAGTGGTGCGGTGATTTTTACTCAAGAACGAGTGGGACTGGGTGGTCGTCATTTTCGCATTCATAAGTTTCGGTCTATGGTAACGGATGCTGAAATGCGTCTCGATGAACTGGTGGCAGTGCAGGGAGGTCAGCAAGCCCTCTTCAAAATGAAAGACGACCCGCGTATCACCCGCGTCGGACGCTTCATCCGCAAAACATCTATCGACGAATTACCACAGTTTTGGGATGTGCTAGTTGGCAAAATGAGTATCGTTGGCCCCCGGCCAGCATTGCCACGTGAAGTGGCCACTTACTCGCAACGACACTTACGTCGTTTATTGATAAAGCCCGGTATAACCGGTTTGTGGCAAATTCGAGGGCGTTCTGATCTGTCTATTGAAGAGAGTATTCGCCTTGATCTGCGTTACGTAGAAAATTGGTCGTTATTAGGCGACATCGTCATCATTTTCAAAACGATCATGGTTGTGCTACGCGGTGCAGGCTCATACTAGGTGTTTCAGTTCTCATAAAAATAAATTGAGTGCGGTGGCGCTGCTGTCAGGCTGCTTTAACTGCGTCGATGATGCGCTTCAGTATCGTAGCGAGTATTGGACGTGGAGTGGCGAAGTTAAGTCGAATGCTACCGCGTCCGATGTCTCCACAATCGCTGCCATCAGTCAGGGCGACTGCGGCGTGTTCTCTAAGCCAATCAGCGGGTCTATCGCCGAGCTGATACGCGCTAAGATCAACCCAAGCGAGGTATGTAGCTTGCGGTAGTAGCATTTGGGCATTTGGTAGTTCGGTAGTGATGAGATCAAGTACAAGATGCCGGTTACCATCTAGATATTCCAGTTCTTCGGCTAGCCAAGCGTCACTTTCGCGGTAGGCCGCTATATTCGCTAGTACTCCGAGCACGCTTGGCTCATGCTCCAGATCGCGGATGATAGCCCACTGTTGTTGTTCCGGGTTGCTGAGCACCATTTGTGCGCATTTCAACCCCGCAGTGTTGAAAGCTTTAGAAGCTGAAAATGCCGTTATTGTGTGGTGCGCTGCGGTGTCGTTGATAGAAGCGTACGGTATATGGGTTGCTCCAGGATAGATGAGCGGAGCGTGTATCTCATCAGAGAACACTTGACCACCGTTAGCTGCAACAACTTCGCAGATACTCTCCAGTTCCCTGCGCGTGTAAACCTTGCCGATGGGGTTATGGGGGTTGCAGATAACTAGTAGTTCACCTCCAGCTTGGAACGCGGAGTTGAGATCGGCTAGATCGAGATGAAAACCGTTGTCAGTGCGGCGCATGGGCAGTTGAATAATTTCCCGATGGTGTACCTCAGGTAGTTGCAGGAACGGCATATAGTTCGGAGTGGGTACGATGACTTTGCTATTCCGCTGCATGAAGTGCGTCATAACATCGGTGATTCCAGCGAGCACATCGGGAAGGGTGAATACTTGTGCTGCGCTGATGTTCCAGCCATAGCGGCGTAGTTGATACTCGGCGGCGCTCTGTTTTACGAGTGCGCGTAGTTGGAGTGGAACATAGCCCAACAAGCGTTGCGTAGCGGCTTGTCGTAGCGCAGTTTCAATTTCGGGCGCGGTACCAAAGTCAGATTCGGCCACCCAAGCGCCCAGACAACCGGGGAAAGCAGTCCATTTCAGCGATCCGGCTGCCAGTAGGTCGTCGATAGTCAGGGCGTCAATGCGTTCTGAGAATGTGCTCACATCATTGATGCTAGTCATAAAAGTGTGGCGATGGGTAGTGGCGGCTTACTCGTAGGGCAAGTATTGTCGGTGGTTATGCGGCTTGAGAAACTCCTAAGGGAGCAGTGGAGATAGCCGCATGGCTTGCTATTCGGCTAATGCAGTGGGTAACTTCGAGTTACTGGTTATACGAACAGTATTTGTAAGTATCTAGTATTTAGTGCGGTGCGTGAGCGCTACTCTTGGCTTTCTGGCTCCGTGGTTTCAGTGGCGGGGGTTGTCGGAGAGACAGACGGCGAGTGCGGAGCGATAGATGGCAAGCAGATGGAATCGTCTTGCACATCCACGCTGGTGGGAGCGTCTGGGTTCAATGTTTCTAAAGCGTTAGAGATGTAGACATCTACTGAGTGATCAGCTCTGTTATCGGCCACGACCAATATATTTGTGAAAAAACCGGCAGTGAGCACTACTTCTGGAGCATCGACGGCGCTACCTACAATGACTGCTTGGCCACTTACTGGGTAACTGGCGTTACTGATGACGGCAACCACAAAGCCAATTGTTGTAAGCATATCGGCCACTTCGCGGGCATGTCCGGATTTGGTATCGACGTTGTATACATTCAAGGTAACCATGTCGGGAGTGACATCGTCGGCACTCTGAGACATACAAGTTGGTGGCGGTGTGGATGCCATACCGAATGGGGAAGTCATCGCTTTATAGCCCCAGAGCGCTCCCATCAGAAATAGTGCCAGCATCAACAGCAACACAACTGGCGCTGCATATTTGCGAACTTTATCCATGAGCTAGACCTTCTGGGTAACGGGTAGCTACTGTCTGTTGACAGAGTGATCTTAAAGCATCATAGGGGTTTGAGTGCAGTGTTTGCTAGTAAGTGAGGTGATAGTGGGCACAAAATCTATAAACTGCCAATAAAAGAAATCCACAGCCTGTGCAAGACTAAGTGGAAAACTACATTGTTGTTATTCGCAAGACGCAGAGGTTTCCACAACGTCGGCATGTCTATTCACAACATCACAAGGTTGATGCTGAGGTTTGCCTTAATGCCGAAGATTGATCGCGTCAGCTAGCCGAGGTGAACGAACGATTAAACGCGCTGATAGTGGGCGGCTGATTTCGGAGTCGGTTGCAATACCATTAAAGTGGTGTGGCTTTCCGTATGGGGTGAGTTACAAGAAAACAAGAGGGCTACAGATGGATAAGCAGCCGGAACACTACTGGGGTGTTACCGAGGTGGCTAGGCGGCTTGAGGTAAAAACAGGCACTATCAGCAACACTAAGCTGCCGCCGCCGGATGTGATGGTTGGCACCACGCGGGGTTGGCGACCTGAGAGTATTGAGGCATGGATTCCGACTCGGCCGGGGCGGGGTGTGGGTGGTGGTAGGCCGCGTAAACAGAGGGAATCTTGAGGATGTCATATGTTTTTGTTCGTTATGGTCACCGCATAGTTACTTTCACCATTAAAGCCGTACTAAGATGGTGATACAACTATAGAGTGGGGTGGGTGGGGTGAACATTTGGCAAAGCGTCCAAGAGACAGTCGAGTTCCCGCCAGGATTGATGACCTTGGCATTTGGAATCCAACAGCTAACCGAAGAACACAGGAAGAACAAGAAGTTCAAGGCCGCAACATGGGCAATGAAACAAGAGAGCACTAATGACTGAGAAGTATCTGTCGGTTACTGATGTTGCGTATCGGCTTGGTATCACTACAGCAGCTGCTACCCTCGCAGGGTTACCAGCACCGGATGTGCTTGTAGGTAAGGTGCGTGGTTGGAAACCTGAAACTATCGAAGCATGGATACCTACCCGGCCAGGTAAAGGTTGGCGACGAACAGAGAAAAAGACCAAAAAAACCAATGAGCATAGCGTCCAAAACGGCAGTTTATGAAGTGTTCCGGTTGCCTGACGGGCCACTCTATAGCGAGACCGATGCGGCTACAGAGATGGCCGGGGTAGTTATGACGGGAAGCGCCGCCTTGTTGCAGATCGAAAATAGTTGCGCCGAGGTTAGATAGATTTCAAGGGAGAGACAATGCGGCACTCTGTTTTTTCATAACACAACTCAAACATAAGAGTGGGAGAAACTCGAATGGGGTAAAAGATGGGCTGAGTAAAAGGCGATGAGGTCTTTAATGGTGAGCGTTTCAAAAAACTCGGGACCGCCGCCGGCATGGCCTGCGCCAGGAAGAAGACGATAAACCAAATCTGAGGAATTAAGGTTGCTAGCAGCACGTAACTGGTTATAAAACTGGGAAGTAACATGTTCTGGAATGAGCGGATCGCGATCACCTTGCAAAAAATAAGTGGGTGGGAAAGCAACTTTTTGAGTATTTAGTTGGGTGAGTCCGCTTTCCGTCCCGGCTTGGCGTAGTCGTTCGGGGTCGCGTAACGCCCCTCGTCCTAAGTATTTAGTGGCCGAGTAGCGCATGAGTAGGCGACCGAGTTTGAAAGAAAATGGATTGGGCTGCCGAGGGCGAGTGAATAGGGCAGCCAGACTTGTGACGGGGCAAAGCGCACCAATAGCGCGAATGGAGCAACTAGTGTTTTGTTCAGGAGCGCGCAGCGCGAGACGGAACGCGGCGAGAAGAGCGAGTGAACCACCAGCCGAAGTGCCTTGGAGACAGAAGTTGGCTGGGTCAAGTTGGTATCGGTTAGCGTTAGCGGACAAGTAGTCAAGTGCGGCCAAAGTGTCATTAACGGCAGCGGGAAACTGATGCTTAGGAGCAAGGCGATAGTTGATAGAGGCGAGTGCGAAACCGTCTTGAAGGGCAAAGAAGCCCGGGTAGAGGTGCCAGTCACGCTTGTCCATAAGGGTGAAACCGCCGCCATGGATGATGATGAGGAGCGGGTAGGGGGTACTGCCTTGATTCGGGAAGTAAAGATCAAGTTTTTGTAAGGGATGATCTCCGTAAGGCAGATCAAGAGCTTTATGCTGAATCCAATCGATGCGCGGGATGGGGATGTTGGGTTTCATGTCCATCCAGTCCGTTACGAATTGGGCTTTTCGCATTGCGGCAGCCATGATACGAATCTTTCTCTAGAGCCAAGTTTGAAGAGCGTGACTGATCTGTGCTCGCCAAGCATCGGCTGCCGGGATAAGCGGAGATAATCCTGGTGTGGCGTGGATTTGGCCGGAGTAGGTGACCTGTGTGACAGTGACACCAACTGCGCTGAGGGCACCAGCATAGGCTTCGGCATCACCCCGTAAAAGGTCATCTCCAGCGGACAAGATGAGAGCGGGCGCTAAATTAGTCAAGTCTGGAGCAAGTAGCGGGGACACATATGGTTCGTTAACGTGATCGGCTACTCCATAAATAGTTAAAACCTCCAAAAAATCAGCCGGGAGAGTGGAATCGGTGGTGTTTTCTTGGTTTGGAGGAAAGATGAAGTGACTGCCAGTCAAATCAAGAACAGGTACTTCTAGTATCTGGAGTTTAAGGGCGGGGCCGCCGTGATCGCGGGAGTAAAGCGCAGTGGAAGCCGCCAAATTCGCACCGGAGGATTGCCCACCAACAGCCAAACGGTTCGGGTCTAGACCGAGACTATCCGCTTGTTCAAACATCCATTGCAGCACAGCGTAACCGGCTTCCACTGCGGCAGGATAGGGGTACTCTGGCGCAAGAGGATAGTCGATTTCAATGACGGTGACCTCAGCTTCGGCAGCGGCGCGACGACAAGCATTGACGACATCGGGAGAGTCGAAAGAGCGTTGCCAAAACGCACCACCGAAGAAGAACAAGTAACCAGGACGAGGAGCCGGAGCCGGCGGGGTGAAGATGCGAACAGAAACGGAACCGCTGGGGGTTTCCACTTGAGCGTCACTTTCCGTCAAATTGGGATAACTGGGGTAGCTGAGAGAGTTGAAAAACTGATAATGCTGTTTGGCTAGCATCCGGCGACGCTCAGCGTGTGAGGCAGGATTAGTCGGGTCAAGGTAAGGAGCTTGCGCCGCTATGATGGGAGTCATAAATTCGAGAATTCGGCGATCAAGCAACATCACATACTCCTTTGTTTTGAGTATCTGACGGTTCGTTGCGGCGTTGCGTCAGTGCCATCAGATGATGTGTGGCATTGAATCACAGGTATGTAAGCGCTGTCAAGTTTCATCTTCAACATGTCACATTTTGAATGTCAATTGCAGAAATCGCAGCGCAGAACAGTCAAATATCCCACTTATGATTTGCCAAAAACGTCAGTAAGCGCTTACATAGCTATGTGGCTGAAACCTTTAACTCCATCTTCGATAGCGCGGCAGTATTGTTTGATTTAGACGGCGTTCTAACGCCCACTGCGGAACTTCACCGACAGGCTTGGGGGGAACTGTTTCGGCCAGTTTGTTTAGCGCGCGGCGTGCCAGCTTATACAGATGAAGATTATTTCCGGTTCATTGACGGGAAGCCCCGCTTGGATGGTGTACGGGCATTCTTAGCTGGGCGCGGAATTGTGGCTACGGAAGAGGATGTAGCGGCACTTGGCGAACAGAAAAACGCGCTGTTCTCAACTGTGCTGGAGCGCGATGGCGTGCTGGCCTATTCGGGGGTGATCAAGTTATTAGCGGAGTTGGCTACGGCAAATATTCCAGTGGCAGTCGTGACAAGTTCGCGTAACGCAGCAACAGTGTTGAAAGCGGCAGGGCTGGAAAAACACTTCAATTTAGTTGTGGATGGCCAGGTTGCGGCAACTGAAGGATTAGCGGGGAAACCAGACCCGGCGACGTTTTTATTTGCAGCGCGATGCTTAGAAGTTGATCCGGCACGAACCGTCGTACTTGAAGATGCTTTATCAGGAGTGGCGGCGGCACGAGCAGGTAGTTTTGGACTAATTATCGGGGTCAACCGTGGAGTTGGTGCGTTCGAACTGTTGGAATCCGGTGCTGATGTCGTGGTGGAAGAAGTAGATGAATTGTTACCAAGGTTTGAGACTAGTTTCCAAAGCGAGATGAAAGATTTCGGAGATGATCCGTGGCTGTTGCGTGAGGATCACTATGGCGCAACACAGGTGCCAGTACGCGAGACATTATTCACAGTTGGAAACGGATTTGTTGGGGTGCGCGGAACACTAGATGAAGGAGTGGCTGAGTCGGGAACTTTCATCAATGGACTCCATGCCACCTTTCCGATCAAATACCCAGAGGATGCATATGGTTTTGCGCACGCAGGGCAAACCATAGTTGCCGCACCAGATGCGAGCCAACTGCGAGTTGAAGTTTCGGGGAGCGCACTGGAGTTGAGTGAACCGAGCGTGAAATCGTATGAGCGGGTATTGGATATGCGCACCGGTTTGTTACGGCGCACTGTTGAATGGGATTCCCCACAGGGGCGACTGCTGATTCAAACCGAGCGGATGGTATCGCTGGCGCGACCAGATTTGGCGTTGTTTGAAGTAACAGTGACGGCTTTGGAACAAGATGTCGAAATTGTCGTGGTGTCCAGATTGGCAAGGCAATCTGATACCTATATTCAAGAGGAACTAGACCCGAGACACGCGGAGTGTATCCCAGGGTTATTCACTTGGGAAGCAGGCTTTGTAGCAGGTACATCAGGCAGTGCAGTTGGGCGATGTGTGGGGTCTGGACTGGTCGCAAGTGTAGCCGTTGCGCATGTGATTGAGGGCGCTTCGCTACAGGTGAGCAACAAAGGTTCTGCAAATGACGTAGCTGACGTGGTTGCCGCAGTAGGTGAAGATGAGGTAACACATCGGATCACACTTCAAATACCAGCACACCACAGGGTGCGAGTTATTAAAGTTGTTGGTTTCAGTGTGAACGTTGAATCATCAGATACTGCCGTAATGGCAGCGCAAGCGGCTGTAGAACGCGGGTTGACTTGTGGTGCGAGTGGGTTGCGAGCGGAACAACAAGCTTGGTTAAACGAATTTTGGGCGCGCTCAGATATTGCGATTGGTGGTGCGTCGGGTGCGGTGCAACAAGCGGTGCATTGGACACTGTTCCAGTTGGCGCAGGCTTCAGCTCAAGTTGCCGGGCATGGAATTGCCGCCAAAGGGGTAAGCGGGTCGGGCTATTCCGGGCATTATTTCTGGGATACAGAGATTTTTGTACTACCATTTTTGACATATACCGCGCCGCAGAGGGCGCGCGCGGTTCTAGAATTTCGGCACTCCTTGTTGCCAGCGGCTAAACATCGGGCGGCGGAACTAGGACACGCCGGCGCGCTATTCGCATGGCGAACAATCAACGGCGAAGAAGCATCCGCCTATTTTCCAGCAGGCACAGCGCAGTATCACATCAACGCAGATGTGGCCTATAGCGTGCGGCAATATATAGCAGCGACGAACGACGCAGACTTTTTAGCAAAATCAGGCCGGGAACTGCTGGCTCAGACGGCGCGATTCTGGGTTGATTTGGGTTTTTACGGTGCTGATGGGTTGTTTCATCTGCACGAAGTGACCGGCCCGGATGAATATTCAGCGTTGGTAGACGATAACGTTTTCACCAATGTGATGGCGCGCGCCAACCTGAATATGGCAGCTGATGTGGTAGGCGGATTGGAAGCGGATGAGTGGCGGCGGGCGGCGGCGGCGATGGCTGTGCCATTTGATAACAAAAAAGGCATCCATCCACAGGATATGCAGTTCTTGGAGCGAGCTGTGTGGGATTTCGCCGGAACACCGAAAGAGAAGTACCCATTGTTGTTACATTTCCATCCGTTGACTATTTACCGTCATCAAGTATTGAAGCAGGCCGATTTGGTGTTGGCGTTGTGGTTGTTGGGAAGTGAGTTCACAATGGCGGAAAAGGTGGCTGATTTTTCTTACTACGATCAGTTAACAACAGGTGATTCGACACTATCTGCGGCGGCACAACAGATTGTAGCCGCAGAAGTTGGTAAGACGGAGCTGGCCTGGCGGTATTTTTT
Organism: Propionibacteriaceae bacterium; assembly: GCA_031267295.1. Classification (GTDB taxonomy): domain Bacteria; phylum Actinomycetota; class Actinomycetes; order Propionibacteriales; family Propionibacteriaceae; genus WRGV01. Next base: position 12,475 of record JAIRZI010000047.1, read on the forward strand.
ACAAGGGTTGTCTGTTGATTTGAAAAACGCTCACGGTAATACAGCTGATGGGGTTCATGTTGCAGCGGCGGGGGGAGTGTGGTCGATGCTAGTGTGCGGGTTCGGCGGTTTTCGCGACGATGGCGGTTTCCGTTTAGACCCGCGGCTACCAGCGCAGTGGGAGTCATTGATTTTTCGGTTGACGTTACCGGGACGGCGAGTTCGGGCAGAGATTCGTCATACCACAGTGCGCTTAGTGGTAGAGGAAGCTGTGAATGACTTGCCCCCGTTGCAGATAAGTGTGGCGGAATCAGTGGTTTTATTAGGCGGGTTGGGGTGTGACGTTGTGGTGGCATTGCCAGAGTTGTAAGTAGTTGGTAGGAGATAAGAAGTGTGGTTAACGCAGTTCTTTTCAAGAAATTGCCGTGCCGGTTGACCAGCGATACTGCTAGGGAAGAATGCGCAGTGTGGCCTAACTGGTGTTGAGGTACGTGGTTGGACATCCAATGTGGACAAGGAAGGATGAGCGCGTGAATCCTAGTGTTTCGGACGTGGCTCAAGCAGCCGGTGTCTCAACGGCAACCGTGTCACGAGCGATGCGTAACTTGCCGCATGTGACGCTCCAGACGCGGGCACGCATTCTTAAAGCGGCTGCGGAGTTGGGTTACTCGCCATCGCGCAGTGCGGCGGCGCTGGCCAGCGGTCGAACGCAATCAATCGGTTTAGTTGCATCAGCAATTTCGCGCTGGTTTTTCGCAGAGGTGATTGAAGGCGTGGAACGGACACTGCGCGAAGCTGACATGGATGCGTTGCTCTACTTTTTGCCCGATACGTCCCCGACGCGACCGCGTTTCGAAGCGGAGGTGCTGCGGGGTCGAGTCGATGGGGTGGTGGTGGCATCACTGTCATTTACGGATGAAGAAGCGGCAACTTTGCAGACGCTTGGGGTGCCGACTGTGTTTGTTTCTGTTCGGCAGCCGGGATTCATTCACGTTGGAATCGACGACACACTGGCGGCCAGACAGGCAGTTGGGCATCTGCTGGGGCTAGGTCATCGCGTGATAGGTCATATCGGTGGCCCCAGACAGGACATCGCACCATATTCACCAACTTATCGACGGCGTTTAGGTTGGCGTGATGCCTTATTGGCGGCTGGTTTGGCGGCTCCCGATAACTTAGACATTGCAGCTGATTTCTCGCCAGAATCAGGGTTGCGAGCGATGCATAAACTGCTTGACTCAGCACCGGATTTGACGGCAGTTTTTGCCGCATCGGACGAGATGGCGATGGGAGCAGTTCAAGCCCTGCATGATCGCGGACTAGCAGTAGGACAAGATGTTTCAGTGATCGGCGTTGACGGTCACCATCTCGATGACATCCTGGGGTTAACCAGCGTAGTTCAACCGGTGCGTGAACAGGGTGCCAAAGCTGCTGAGTTGCTACTAGCCGTGTTGTCGGGAGGTGACGAACCGAGCGAAGCGGTTGTCTTTCCAACCTATGTGTACCCGCGCCGCTCAACTGGAGTTCCTAACAGACGAGTGTAATTTTTGAATCTGGAGTTAAGGTTAAGGAAACGCCTTTCTATTGAACCTCGGTATAACCGCTCTGATCGCCAACACACCTGCTGTGATTACAATGATTCGTATAGCGGAGCTTCCCCGACATCGCGCCAGGGGTGTCTTCCGCTGTGAGTTGGAGGAACTGGATGGCAGACACCAGGAAGCAACCGGCAACCAGACCGACAGGCAGTAGCCAACGTCAGCGCAGCACAGCAGTAACTGATGGACGCACGCCACGGAAAAGCCCGGTTGCAAAACGCAAACACAAATCATTGCCTTGGAGTCGTAAAACTCGTAAACAAAAGTTGCTGACACTTGCGCTTTGGGGAGCTATCGCATTCTCAGTGCTGTCCTTGGTTGGTGTCATTGTGGTAATAACTGCGTACAACACCATCGACATCCCTAACCCTAACGAAGATTTCACTACAGCGAATACTCGCATCTACTACAACGATGGCAACACGCAGTTAGGTGCGCTAGCGGTGCAAAACCGTACCCCATTGCCGTACTCCGAGATGCCAAAGTCGATCATTGATGCCGTGCTGGCAGCGGAAGATCGTACCTTTTGGACAAATTCGGGTATTTCAGTTCCTGCTATGATCCGTGCCGGTCTCAATATCATCGCTGGTGGTGAGCTGCAATCCGGTTCCACTATCACTCAACAGTACATAAAATTGATGTATCTCACTGATGAGCAAACCCTCACTCGTAAACTAAAAGAGCTAGTCATAGCGGTAAAACTCAGTAAAGAGATGCCGAAAGAACGCATTCTAGAGGGGTATCTCAACACCATCTGGTTTGGTAGAGGTTCATACGGAATCCAAGAGGCGGCGCAGGCATATTTCAACATTGATGCCGTCGAACTTGATGTGCCACAAGCAGCAGGGCTTACCGCAATACTTAACTCTCCCGGGTTGTTCGATCCGGCGATAGAAAGTAATGTGGAACGGTTTCAGGAGCGCTACAACTATGTGCTCACCGGAATGCTCACCATGAGTACCATAACGGAAGATGAATACCGCACGTATCTAACTAATCCGCCGGAGTTTCCTAACCTGCCAATGCAAGATACATACGGTGGCCCTGGCGGATACATTATCAAAATGGTTGAAGCACAGTTGAATGAGTTAGGGTTTCCGGAAGAGCAAATTTTTGGTGGGGGTTTGAACATCGTGACCACCATTGATCAACAGATGCAGTGGGCGATGGAAGTTAACGCCGAAGAGTATCTGGCTCAGATCGCAGCGTCCCAACCAGATGCCGACATGAGTAAGCTCCATCTCGGAATGGCATCGACAGAGGTTGGTACTGGGCGCATCCTAGCGTTGTACGGCGGTTCGGATTTTGTGAGTCAACAGCGCAACTGGGCAACTACTCCGCGAATGGCTGGTTCCACGTTCAAGGCTTATGCCTTTATTGCCGGTGAACGCAACGGATTTTCATTAAAATCACTGCTGTTAGGGAAAAAATTCACCCCGGTAGGTGACTCTTCAGCAGTCAATAACTTCGATAATGTGCAGTATGACAACGTCGATTTGCGATTTGCCGTACAGGAATCAGTGAATACCGCGTTTGTTGACTTGGTGACGCGCACCCCGAACGGCCCAGAAGAAGTGGTGCGTGCCGCCAATGATGCCGGGGTGCCAACCGGAGCAGGGTGGGATCTGAACAATCGCATCGCATTGGGTTCAGCCGAAGTATCGCCACTAGATCAAGCTAACGGGTACGCCACCATCGCTAACTACGGCCGTCGAGCAACACCGTATCTAATTCAGGAGGTACGCAGTTCTACCGGTGAGGTGTTATTCCGAGGTATGCCAGACTCCGTCCAAGTCATTGATGCCGATATTTGCCGCGATTTGGTGTATGCCATGCAATCAGTGGTACAGCACAACTCTTACGCTAGCCGGGTTGGTCATGATGCCGGAGCAAAATCTGGTACTGCGGCAGTGGGCGACGAAGTAATGGCCGCTTGGTATGTCGGGTTCACGAAACAAGTTAGTACCGCAGTGATGTTCGTAGCAGGCGACGAAGGGTTCAGCGATCTTGACCCGTACCGACCGTCTGGGTGGGGGCAGTTCACCGGAAGCGGTTGGCCAAGTCGGATTTGGGGTTCATACATGCAGCTAGCTAATGCGAATCTTCCAGATGTGAAGTTCGATCCGCCTGCCAATGTAAATGGAGGTGGTCACGAGCTGAATCCAATTACTCCCTCTCCTACCCCCTCCCCCACGCCGTCTCCCACTGCTACGAATGTTCCGTCTAGCACCCCATCGCCCACTGGCGTTCCGAGTGAACCTACGGAACCGGTCACTGAACCGCCCGATACTGAACCCACTACTTCGTAGGGGTAAAAGTTCCTTATCGGCGCTACGAATATGTTTGCTGACGTGAGAAAGTATCGCCGGAAGCACCTATAACCAAGTGTGACGCTGTTGGCAACGTCTAGCCGAATTCAAGATGGAGCAGAACGCTAGCTCGCGTAGAAGTAGCTAGACTGGCTGGGTGACCAGCCCCTTAAACGGTGTATTCCCAGATTCGCCCGAACTGACCGGGCGTATCGGCGGCTCGCTGGGTAAACGTGCTCGGGTGGGCGGAATCTGGTATGACCCAGTACCGTGGACTATCGGAGCGGCGTTGGTGTCGTGGTTGATAGGGATGCTCCGTCAAGTGCCTTGTATCCAGAGCAATCCGGAAGAAGCTATAAACCCGATCCCACGACTGTGCTACTCCGATATTGGGGTGCTGTATGCCAGCCAATCCGCGTTGCATGGCGGCGGTAGCGTGTGGGCTGAAAACTCCGCGTCGGATTACCCGCCACTTATCGGTTATCTCATTACTTTTGTGCGTTGGATAAGTAAGTTACTGGGAGCCAAAGTGGAGCCGGGCGTAACGGGAACAGATTTGCTGCACGCAACCAACATGTTTTTCGCGCTGAACGCCATACTACTGTTCGGGTGCTTCGTCGCACTGATAATCATCCACCTCAGATTAGGTGCAAAAGTTGCAGTTAAGCATACGCAAGGTATCCAGCTGCGAGCCTGGGACGCAGTGTTTATCGCTTTATCGCCCGCCATTATGACAGCGGCACTCATCAATTGGGATTTATGGGCGGTGATGCTCGTTAGTTTAGTTTTGCTACTGTGGGCGCGCCGAAAACCACTAGCTGCCGGAGTGGTAGCAGGAGTTGCGTGCGCGACGAAGTTCTATCCGCTAGCGCTGATACCAGTGTTGCTACTGCTGTGTGTGCGAGCTGGTAAAGGGCGAGCATTTTTGACATTCTTTGGTGGCGGAATCGCATCTTGGCTGATACTCAATCTGCCGCTGTTGTTCACTGATAAAGCTGCTTGGCTAGCGTTCTATACGCATAACGCCGCCCGGGGTGCTGAGCTTGGCTCTATCTGGTATGTGTTGCAGTTAGCTGGTGTTAAATGGTCGGGGCCACTACTGGTTTCGGCATTGATGATCGCAGGTATCGCCATTGGTGGTGTTTTCATCATCATGGAGGTGTTGGACGCGCCGCGCCGCCCGCGAGTGCCGCAAGTGATGTTACTGGTGTTGGTCATTTTCTTAGTTTTTAATAAGGTTTACTCACCACAATACGTGCTCTGGCTGCTGCCTTTTGTGGTGCTAGCGCGCCCCAAACTGCTAGATGTAGCGGTGTGGTCTACTGCTGAATTAGCGTACTTTTTTGCTATATGGGGTTTCCTAGGCGGTGTGTTAGGCCCCGGTACTGGAGCCGATAGACTCTACTGGTTGATCGTGATGTTGCGCATTTTGGTGCAGTTTTGGGTATTCGGAAGAGTTATCCACGACATTCGCAACCCTTGGGACGACCCGGTGCGCGTGCCGTACGTCGATGATCCGGTTGGTGGCATCCTTGACCATGAGTCAGATGCCAGTTGGGTGCAACCACGTCGGGCGCGCGCTGCGGGGTTGCCTGTTGCAAAAGCGCATAACAAGGAACCACATCACACTGACGGTTCAGAATTGGGCAATAATTTCGTTGCATCGTCTAGCGGTGCCGATGTGAAATTAACTGATAGGTCCCCGGAACTGCCCCGTTTGGCATCGAACACCATGTTGCTATCTGACGAGGAGTGAATGTGCGATTTGTGCGCCATCTCGTCTCCCGTCCAGTTATCACAGTGGTAGGGGTGTGGCTACTGAGTCGAACTGCGTTAGCGATGACGGCCGCCGCAGCTATGGCAGCTGATGGGTTCACTTTCCATAATGCTGTGGGGCGCTGGGACGTGCAGCACTACATCACTATCGCCAATCAGGGATATGAAAACCCTAATGACATGGCATTCTTTCCAGGATTGCCCTTGCTCCTAAAAGCGCTGAATAACTTCGAAGTCCCGATGGAGTATGCCGGAGTGCTATTGAGCCTGTTGGCTTCCGGGATCGCTGCGGCTGCGTTGGGACGAATGTATGGCTCAATAGCGGCAGTATTGTGGTTGATAGCTCCCACAGCGGTGTTCACCACGGTGGGTTACACCGAAGCGTTGTTCTGCGCCGCAGCGTTCTGGGCATGGGAACGCGGCCGGGCACAGTGTTGGCCAGTCGCCGCTGGGTTGGCTGCTTTAGCGAGTATTTTTCGAATTTCAGGATTGTTTCTTTGGGGCGCGCTTGGTTTATTGTCCATACAACAATCCCGGCGAAGTGCGCAAGCGACCGATGAGCAGAGTGGGGCCAACGGTTCGAAATCGCTAGCGGTAGTGCCTTTCGAGCAAGGCAAGTTGAGTAAAGACGCATTGTCGTCAGCGACAAAAGAGTTTCCGTTAGTTCCACAGGTTAAACAAACAACATTGGTGCATCACGGAGTTCTGCGACAAGTTGCAGAAAGGTTTTCGTCACTTTTGCGGCTTAAACCAAGGGTGCGTGAATATATTGACTGGCAGCAACTTGTCGTCAAGGTCGTCTGGTTACTACTACCTCTTGTGGTACTGGGCGGGTATATGTGGTATTTGCACTATCTCACTGGTTCCTGGACGGCCTGGTGGGATGCGCAGCAGATTGGTTGGGGACGCACAGTTCAGAACCCATGGAACACCTTGCTGCGTACCATAGAAGCTACTCACTCCGGGAATTGGCCGGGACGGCCAGAGGTTCCTTGGGTGTTCCGTGCTGAGATAGCTTCGATGGCGTTGGGGTTGATGGGGGCAATAGTACTAGCGATTAAACGTCGCTGGAGTGAGTTCGGTTGGATTGCAGTGCAGTTGGTAGCGTTCGGTACGTCCGTTTGGTACATTTCAGTGAATCGTGCTGTGCTGCTCTGGTTCCCGTTGTTCGGGATGGCTGCCACAGTGCTTACTCGGGAACTTAAGAATCGGCGGTTGCGTATCGCATGGCGGGTAACAGCGGTAGTCGGGGTGGCGGCATCGTTTACGCTCATGATCATTTGGGGTTGGTTGTTTTATACCGCGCAGTGGTGTAGTTGATAGCTACATCGTGCAGCTAAATGAATGGATACCTAGCGGATTACTATTAGGGCGGATCAATAAAACCACGTTGCCAAAGTTAACTACGCACCAGCTTTAGTGATGATACCCGAGTTTTCCTTTTTAGTGTGGAGGTGGTTGTGGTCTCGGGTTCTAGTTTGGGTTTGTTGAACAAAAACCTCTTTTACTCAGTAATTACTTTTCTGGATTGCTTCGTCGCTATGCTCCTCGCAATGACGGGGAGACTCAATACGTTACTGTGCGTTGCTGTGTCGCGCCGCCCTATGCTCCTCTCGATGACGGGAAAACTCCTACGCCGCGCCCTCCACATCGAACACGACCCGCTATGCTCCTCTCGATGATGGG
>JAIRZI010000004.1 GCA_031267295.1 Propionibacteriaceae bacterium
ACTTTCCCCATTAGTGAATATGGCGGTGAACCAGTATGTGCCGTTTGTAAATGTTTTAAGATATGACTCTTGTAGTGTGATCACTGTGCTGCCCTCAGTAACCGTGTAGTTCGATGCAGTGACCGCCATATCGTCGAGTAGTAGTTTTACGAACTTGTTATATGGAGCGTCAATGCTTACAGAACGCACACCGTTACCCGTGAACACACCAAAATCAGTATCACCTAGCAACCGATATAACACATTCACATCTGGCACACCGTCACCATCGGTATCAATGTTTATATCTGGGATACCGTCAGGCGGCACGCTGGTATCAACATTCAAATCTGGAATGCCATCATTATCTGTGTCAACATTTAGGTTGCTCCATTGTGCATAAATCATTACTGATTTTTGTTCTGTGACGGCTAACGCAGCATATGTAGTATCACTAGTCACTTCAGCACTGGAAGCAGCCGAGCCTATAGTCCAACCTATAAACCTATAACCAACACGCACCGGGTTAGAAGTAGGTAGCAAGTTGGTAGCAGTCCACGTAACATTCGTCTTGTTAGCAATCGTGGTCTCAGTGTCATAGTTCAAGTCATAAGCAACCGTGTAACCAGTGTTTTCAACCCATTTTGCGAACAATGTCATCGATTCAGAAACTGAATCATTGAAATCCCATTCAGTATCAGACTCGTAATCTTCAGTTGTCCACCAGCCCCCCAAACTGTAACCCGTATGCGATACTGACGGGGCAGTAGCTTTACTGCCAGAAAACATGAACTGTGAAACTGGATTAGTAGCATCAGTAGTGCCAGTGTCAAACTCAACTTCAAACGGGGCAATCATAGTTATCTCAAGACCCGTACCCGCATCCGTAGCAGTACCGGTCAATGAAGCCAAAGAATGATCAGCAGCCACATCAAGCGAATCATTACTAGTATCAAACTTGAGACTCGAAGCGCTCACCGTATCGTCTGTTGGCGCAAACTCATTCGTAAACACCACATCCCAACCATCCGCATCCCATATTGAACAACCAAAACTGAAACCACCATCACTATCAGTAGTCGTGGAACCCAGAACCGTATTAGTGCCCGTCTTTTTCACCACTACTGGCACACCCACAACACCAGTATCACCAACAACCACACTGCCAGAAACAGGAACCAAAGCAGCCGTAGTCACATCGAACTGTGCAGATGTAGCAGCCAAATCCTGCCAATTCCATGCCGTACCCGACGCAGTAACCGTTATCGTTTTATCCACATCATCCGCAGTAGGAACGAACATATTCGACGAACCAGACTGCAACGGCGGATCATTCGGGTTAGCCGCCGTATCTTTCCATGTATATGTAACATCAGCCGCAGCCGAATAACCGCCATCAAGCGACCCACCAGACAATGACGCAACAATACACACACCAGCAGGGATACTAACCTGCGGAGCCGCAATCTCAATATTCACCGGACGAGACTTATTAGCAGTGGTACCGTCACCTAACCGGCCATACTGGTTCCATCCCCAAGCCCACACTCTGCTTAACTCATCAACCGCCAAAGAGTGATAACCGCGCGCAGAAACAGACTTAACCCCCGCATGATCACCAAACAAACCATCAACATCAGTAGTATCGTCTGCTAACACCGGACGAGACTCATCAGCACCGTCACCGTTAGTACCGTTACCTAACTGGCCATAGTCGTTGCGTCCCCAAGCCCACACTCTGCCTTGCTCATCGACCGCTAAAGAGTGATAACTGCCCGCAGCAACAGACTCAACCACTGCACCATCAAATAAACCATCAGGAGTATCAGTAGTAGTATCGTCTGCTAACCCCGGACGAGACTTATTAGCAGTGGTACCGTCACCTAACTGGCCATGCTGGTTCCGTCCCCAAGCCCATACTCTGCCCTGCTCATCAACTGCTAAAGAATGACCAGTGCTCGCAGAAACAGACTTAACCATCGCATCATCAAATAAACCATCAGGAGTATCAGTATTAGTATCGTCTGCTAACACCGGACGAGACTTATAAGCAGTGGTACCGTCACCTAGCTGGCCATAGCCGTTATATCCCCAAGCCCACACTCTGCCTTGCTCATCGACCGCTAAAGAATGATAATAGCCCGCAGCAACAGACTCAACCATCGCATCATCAAATAAACCATCAACATCACTGCTAGCATCATCTACCAACACCGGACGAGACTTATAAGCAGTGGTACCAACAGTGCTACCGTCACCTAGCTGGCCATACTGGTTATATCCCCAAGCCCACACTCTGCCTTGCTCATCGACCGCTAAAGAATGATGACCACCCGCAGCAATAGACTTAACCCCCACACCATCCCCAAACAAACCATCAATATCAGCGTCAGCATCATCTACCAACACCGGACGAGACTTATAAGCAGTGGTACCAACAGTGCTACCGTCACCTAGCTGGCCATACTGGTTCCATCCCCAAGCCCACACTCTGCCTTGCTCATCTACCGCCAAAGAATGAAAATAGCCCGCAGCAACAGACACAACCGGCACATCATCACCAAACAAACCATCAGGAGTACCAGTAGCATCATCTATTAGTATCGGACGAGACTTATTAGTAGTGGTACCGTCACCTAACTGGCCATACTGGTTATCTCCCCAAGCCCATACCCTGCCTTGCTCATCGACCGCCAAAGAATGATAATAGCCTGCAGAAACAGACACGAACACGGGGTCTACTGTCACTGTTGCTGGGTCGGCGGAAGCTATCGGTAGTTTGAAGAAAGCTACCGGTAGCAATCCCATGACCAGCAAACTAGTCACCAAACCAGATATAACTCGAATTAAACGAGAACCCATAACCAGACCTCTTACTTTTTAACAAAACCCGCAGCACCACTTCTGAAAAAAGAGTAGTACTTTTTGAATCCGCAACAACCCAACCCGACACAAACAGCAGTTCATCCCAAGGGACTCAAAAGCTGCTAACTGCTTTCCGTTTTCCGAATATGCAGTTTTGAAGCTGAACCCGTTTTTGTAACAGCGTAATCAACCAAAATTCGAAAAAACACACAGTTACAAATACGATACCCCCTCCGCCAAAAAATTGGGTTCTAGTGTGCTATGTATCAGGACACCCCTTGCCAGTTAGGTATATCGCTTAAACGGTGGGCGAAAGGGTGAGGTTGATCTGCTAGGTGGGGCTTGAGCTTAGTTGGAATGCGAAAAACTCAAAAAGCTGTGGGGCGAAACAACCAACGTTGTCTCGCCCCACAGCTTAAATAGTGGACCGGTTTAGTACATGCCATCCATATCACCAGCGCCGGGGGCAGCCGGAGCCGGAGGTTGCGGTTTATCGGCTATCACTGCCTCAGTGGTGAGGAACAACGCTGCAATAGAAGCGGCGTTCTGTAGTGCGGAGCGCGTCACTTTTGTTGGGTCGATGATGCCAGCAGAGACCATATCGGTGTACTTCCCAGTAGCGGCATCCAAACCCTGTCCGGCTGGCAGTCCGGAAACCTTTTCGGCGACCACACCGCCCTCTAGACCAGCGTTGGCTGCGATCTGCTTCAGTGGAGCTTGTACCGCAGTGAACACGATTTGCGCACCGACGGCTTCGTCTCCGGAAAGTTGATCAAGTTGCACGGCTTTAGCGGCCTGAATCAGCGCTACGCCACCACCGGGCAAGATACCCTCTTCGACGGCGGCTTTAGCGTTGCGTACTGCGTCTTCGATGCGATGCTTGCGCTCTTTCATCTCAACTTCGGTAGCGGCACCCACTTTGATGACGGCCACCCCTCCGGCGAGCTTAGCGAGCCGCTCTTGCAGCTTCTCACGGTCGTACTCGCTATCGGTCTTCTCAATCTCAGCGCGGATTTGGCGCACTCGACCAGCGATCTGTTCTTTTTCGCCAGCGCCGTCAATGATGGTGCATTCATCTTTGGTGACGACAACGGAACGAGCGCGTCCCAACAAAGTGAGATCGGTGGTATCAAGCGATAGCCCAACCTCTTCGCTGATGACCTGTCCGCCAGTGAGAATCGCAATATCGGCGAGCATCGCCTTGCGGCGATCCCCGAATCCAGGAGCTTTCACCGCCACTGACTTGAAAGTGCCGCGAATCTTGTTAAGAATCAGCCCAGCCAGCGCTTCGCCCTCCACATCCTCAGCGATCACCAGTAGCGGCTGGCCGGTCGGCATAACTTTTTCCAACACCGGCAGCAGATCTTTCAGACTTGATGCTTTCGAGTTGACGATCAGAATGTAAGGGTCATCCAACACGGCTTCCATGCGCTCGGCATCGGTGATGAAGTAGGCGCTGATGTAACCTTTGTCGAAACGCATACCCTCGGTGAGTTCTAGCGTGATTCCGAAAGTGTTGGATTCCTCAACGGTGATGACACCTTCTTTGGTGACTTTATCCATCGCTTCGGCGATAATATCGCCTACTGTGGTGTCTCCTGCGGAGATGGACGCGGTCTGTGCGATGCGTTCTTTCGTCTCGACATCAACGGCCATTTTGTGCAACTCGGCGACGATAGCCAAGACGGCTTTCTCAATGCCTTTCTTCAACTCTATTGGGTTGGCACCGGCAGTGACGTTACGCAACCCTTCTTTCACCATAGCCTGCGCGATGACGGTAGCGGTGGTGGTGCCGTCACCGGCTACGTCGTCGGTCTTTTTTGCGACTTCTTTCACCAACTCGGCACCGATCTTTTGGAACGGATCGGCCAGTTCTATTTCTTTAGCGATAGTCACACCGTCGTTAGTGATAGTGGGAGCGCCCCACGACTTCTCCAACACAACGTTGCGTCCTTTAGGGCCTAGGGTGACTTTAACCGCGTTGGCTAGGATGTCCATACCCTCTTCAAGCCCCTTGCGGGCTTGGGAATCAAATTCGATCAACTTCGACATGCTCTCAGGGATAACCTCTCAGACTCGAAAATAGCACTCTCATGGTTAGAGTGCTAATGAAAAAACTAGCACTCGCTATGCCAGAGTGCAAACGCGCCATAACAGAGCGCAAACAACCTGTGTGCCGCTTAACAGAGAGTAACGAAAGAGAGCGGGAGTCAGATTCCTTTAGGTTTTTGAACTCTTGGTGATTAAACGGGCGCTGCTGGTGAAATGCTGCTGGTGAAATATAGGGTGGTGGCTCGCCTGCTACTACTCCGATTCATGACTAAGCACCCGAAAACCCAAGATCGCTAAGGCTTGAGCCAAGCAGTGCCGGTGTTACCCAATCTGCGACGCAGCGACCGCTGGCGCGCTCACAAATCAACTCCAAACGGTGTGGGGTTTCTAGGAACACCACGCTTACTCGCAGCGTCTCAGCATCGACGGCGGCAGCGGTGGCAATGGTGAACGGGCAAGATGCTTCTCGCGCGGTAGTAGTCCATTCCCCAATGCGCAAGGTTGCGCAGAGTGAAACATTGTCGTCCGACAATACTAAAGTGCCCACTGCGGCATCCAACTTTACTGCGACATGGCGCACGGCGATTAAGGTGAGGTCGTCTTCGATTGTCGCTCCGCCTGCTACCTGTGTATGTGGCTGCCGCGACTCAAAGCACACTTTGCCCAGGTCGCTGTCGCCGATGACGAACGGCAACGGCAGTGTGCGCCCTGCCAGCGGGTCGTTACTACCGGACGTGTCCGGGGTGCGTTCAACCGCAGGTAGCAGGTGTTGCCACACCAGATCAAGCACTCGTTGCATCGCAAACGTTTCACTGGTGAGCGCGACGATCATGTCTTGTTCGGGCAGCACTAAGCAGTACTGCCCGAAAGCACCGTCGCCCCGGAACCCATGTTGGCACATCCAGAAGTGGTAGCCGTAGCCGCTCTTCCAATCCGTGTCCGGACTCCAGTGAGCATTGCTGATCTGGTAGCGAGTGGCTTCGTGTACCCACCATTCGGGCACTATGCGCACCCCACCGTATTCGCCGCCGTTTAGATATAGCTGAGCCAAGGCGGCGATAGCGTCCGGGCTGACGAACAGCCCAGTGAAACCGAGATCCATACCGGGTACCAACTGTTGCCAATCCGCTGCATCCACCCCGAGTGGTTCGAGTAGCCGGGGACGCAGCCAATCGAGAAAACGAATGCCAGTACGGCGATGGATGATTTCAGCGATGCTGTAAGTGGCCATCTGATTATAGGCAAACAGCGTGCCGGGTTCTTTAGCTGGCGGGGTGTGAAAGAAAGCGCGGAACAGTTCGTCGGGTGCGGTAGCGCGCAGCAGCGGCCACATTCCGGTAGCGTGTCCACTGCTCATCATCGCCATATGCTTTACGCTAATTCGGCGGGTGTACTCCGAAATACTGGCATCGTCGCACTCTGGGAAAGCTGCTAGTACTGGCTCATCTAGTGCTACGAGACCTTCTTGCACCGCAATGCCTAGCCCGGTTATGGCGAAAGACTTAGAGAGCGAATAGACCAACCCTGGCTGGTCGGGGCGATACGGTTCCCAACTGCCCCGAGTGATCAACTGGGCATGTCTGGCGATGAGTAGTGCGTGTGGCGCAATGAGTGGATCGGCATCTAGAGCATCGACTAATTCGATGATGCCCTGTGAATCAACTTGCACATTTTCGGGTGCAACCACTTGCGAGAAGTCAAGGGTACCCATAACGCTAATCTTAGCGTTATGGGTCAGTGGGTCGCGCGAAACCGACGCTTGTAAGCCGTTGCTGGTTGTTGGTTGCTGTTGGCTCATGTCTGCCACCTTTGCCTTGTTGGCGTAACCCCTAATCATTCGGTGCTACGGTTTGTATTCAGTAGGGTATTGGCGCTGTCACTTGCCCGACATAAAATACTTTACTAAAGTACTTTATGTTGCTTAGATGGCACTTTACCAGCTAAGCGATCGGCCTTGCGTCCTGCGAGTTCCCGAAACATATGAGTCAAGGAGGATTCAGTGTTCATCACTATGTACCGCCAGCACCGGGGGATGCTGCGTGCTATAGCTACGGCAGCGGCGTTGGCGCTGGCTGTGACGGGCTGTAGCAGCGATTCACCCGATGACAGCCCATCTAGCGACGTCTCAGCTGCGACGCTTACTATTGCGGTTACCGCACCAGCCACCGGCATCAACCCTGCCACCGTCAACACGGCATTCATCTCTTACGTAGTGCCGTCCTATGAACCACTCGTCTACTACGGCCCTGGCGGGGTCTATGAACCCGCATTGGCTAAGTCGTGGACGGTTGCTGAAGGCAACACTGCTATTTCGCTCGAACTGCGCAACGATGTCAAGTTTTCCGATGGAACGCCCGTCAATGCGGCGGCTGTGAAAGCATCTTTGGAGTACTGCGGTTCAGCCGAATCACGCAACACATTGGCGTTACGTGATTTAGAGAGCATTGATGTCACCGACGATTACAACTTGACGCTCAATCTCACGCAGCCGAACCCGCTGGTGATGAATCTGGTCTCGCAACAACTAGGTTGTGGAATGATCATCAGCCCAGCCGGATTAGCGAACATAGAGAACCTAACCGTCGATAATCCTTCCGCTGGAGCCGGCCCATATGTGTATGACCCGACCAACTCGGTATCAGGCGACACCTACACATATAACGCTAATCCGGGCTACTACAACCCCGCCAAGCAGCACTTCAAGACCATTGTCATCAAGGTCATGACGGAACCGCAGGCGGCGCTCAATGCGTTGACCACTGGCCAAGTAGATGTTGCTACTGGTGACATCTCCACGGCACAACAGGCGGCAGCTAATAGCGACATAAATATGGTGTGGTCGCCGGTTGTGTGGGCGGGGTTGAACTTGATTGACCGTGCTGGCGAGTTGAACCCAGCTATGGGCGATGTGCGGGTACGGCAAGCTATCAACTATGCGATTAACCGGGAGGCTATCGCTCAGGCGGTTCTCGGTTCGTTCGGCGTTCCCACGTCGTCACCGTCCGCCGAAGGATATGACGGGTGGACGCAGGCCGCGCAGGACTACTACAACTATGACCCGGAGAAAGCACGCACGTTACTTGCTGAAGCGGGTTACGCTGAAGGATTGACTATCAATGTTGTCACTGTGGCGTGGGGCGGTCTGGACATTTTGGTTACCGCTATCACGCCGATGTTGGCTGCGGTAGGTATCACGTTGGACACTTTGGTTACCACGGATGAAAAAGGTTACGGCGAAGGCGCGGTTGGGCGGCAGCATTCCGCAGTAGCCGTCGGGTATGGTTCGTTGCCGATGTTTAGGATGGGCACTGACCTAGTGTTGCCGGAAGCTCGTCCATTCAACGGGTTTGGCACCAACGATCCGGGTGCAATGGCACTCTTCGATGAACTGCGAACTGCGTCTGCAAGCACGGTGACGGAGAAAGCGCAAGCTCTCAACACTTACCTTGTTGAAAACGCTTGGTTTGCGCCGGTGCTGTTTACTCCGATCTTGGTTTATGCCCGTCCGGGGATCGCCGGATTGGATATGTCCGGGGGTCGTTCGACAGTATCTGTGCTTGATCTCTACCTCGCATAATGTTGCAACGTCAATTACTGATATTTTAAGTAATTGAATTAGCCGGGTCGCGGAGATGATTGAATTGAAAGGAGAACGTCATGCTGAAAGTCATCGGGCGTTGGTTGGCAACAGCCATCCCGATTGTGCTGGTGGCATCAGTATTGACGTTTCTGCTTACTAGCTTCATCCCCGGCGACCCGGCTCGCACAATTCTTGGCATCAACGCGCCGCAAGATCAAGTGGACGCACTGCGGGAACAGTTGGGCTTAGACCTGCCGTTGCCGTTACAGTACTGGAACTGGCTCACCGGAGTGTTGCACGGCGATTTAGGGCGCTCCATCATCACCTGGGGGCAAGTTTCCTCCGAACTATCCGGGCGGTTCTCAGTTACCCTCTCGTTGATGAGTGTTGGGTTGGTGGTCATCGCCGGTTTTGGGGTAACGCTTGGGTTGTTATCGGCAATCAAGGGTGGTGTTCTCGGCAAGATAGTGGATGTGTTGTCGCTGGTGGGGCTGGCAGTGCCCGGCTTTTGGCTGGGGCTAGTGTTAGTTGCAGTGTTCGCTGTCGCCCTTCCTATCTTCCCCGCCACTGGCTACGTCCAATTTTCCGTTTCACCAGCAAAATGGGCGCTATCACTAGCGTTACCCATATTAACATTGGCACTCACCGGCACTGCCGGTTTAGCGAAACAAACCCGAACATCGGTGCGGGATGAACTCGATAAAGACTATGTGCGGATGCTGCGCGCTCGCGGATTGTCATCACGTCGAGTGTTCCTACATGTGATTCGTAACGCCAGCGCACCGATCATAACCGTCATCGGATTGCTGTTCATCGGCTTAGTAAGCGGGGCTGTGTTGTTAGAGACGGTGTTTGTGCTGCCTGGCTTAGGCTCACTCACCGTATCGGCTATCAAATCGCATGATATTCCGGTGATACTAGGGGTTACTCTGGTGCTCAGCGTTGTTGTTGTTAGCGTGAATCTTGCTGTCGAGATCTGCTATGCACTACTGAACCCAAGGGTGCGGGCATGATTGTTAGATTTTTCCGCAAACCGCTGGCAGTTGTCTCGCTGCTTTGGGTGCTTACCCTGCTGCTGTTGGCTATCGCCGCTCCGCTGGTGGCTCCCTATGCCCCCGATCAACAAGACATTTTGCACACTTTAGAGGGGCCAAGTGCCGCGCATCCGTTGGGCACCGGGGTGCTCGGTCTCGATGTGCTTTCCCGGCTGTTGTATGGCGGACGCATCACCTTTTTGTCCACGGCTATCAGCCTTGTTGCATATTTAATTATCGGGGTGCCGGTTGGTCTGCTGGCAGGCTACCGGGGTGGGGTAACCGACAAAATAATTTTGCGGGTTTCCGATGTAGCTTATGCCATCCCTAGTACGGTGATTGTGCTGGTGGTGCTCGCAGTTCGGCCTAATGATGAAACTGCTGCCATGATCGCCTGCGGTTTGATGTCGGCACCGTCGCTAGCGCGGGTGGTACGTTCGGCAACTATCAGCGTGCGCGAAGAACTGTTCATTCGGGCTGCTGTGGTGTCGGGGTTAACCGATTCCCATATTTTACGTAAACATGTGCTGCCGACGGTGATGGGAACTGTGATCGTTCACGCCGCGCTGTTCGCCACGGTTGCTATCGGGTTGGAGACCGGGCTGGGGTTCTTAGGTGTCGGCACTCGGCAGGTGACGTGGGGGCAGTTGGTGGCGGAAGCGTCTAAAAACCTTGGTAATCAACCCTGGCTGTTGGTGCCTAGCGGGTTTGTAATCATCAGTTTTATTTTGGCTTTCGGGTTGATTGGTGACGGACTGCGAGACGCTGCCGCCGAAGGGTACTCTGTACGGCAACTACCCACTGAGCGCCCCAGCAACAAGACGATTAACACCACGACAGTAGTAGCAGATGCCGAGTTCGCGGTGACAGAGCCACTACTAGCAGTGCATAACTTGTCGGTGGCTTTCGATATTGGCGGCCAGCCGGTCACCGTGGTAGCCGGGGTGTCGTTTGCGTTACGTCAAGGAGAGGTCGTTGGTGTGGTGGGGGAGTCCGGTAGCGGTAAATCTGTGACGATAGCTGCGATTCTGGGCTTGCTGCGTGGCACCGGGCGGGTTACCTCTGGCACGTTGCAGTTTGCAGGTCGAGAGTATGACTTAGCCGACACCAAATCATTAGTGAGCTTGCGCGGGGGACGTATCGCTCTCATTGGGCAAGACCCGATGTCCGCTCTCGATCCAGTGTTCACAGTACGTTATCAATTAGCGGAGGTGATAAGGGCACATACTGAACTGCGCGGTGCGGCACTGGAGACGCGCGTCATCGAACTGCTGCAAGCGGTCAGGATGCCCGATCCGGAGTTGGTGGCTAAGAGCTACCCGTATCAACTTTCAGGAGGGATGGCGCAACGAGTGAGTATCGCCGCTGCGCTGGCGGGAGATCCGCAGGTAATTTTGGCTGACGAGCCGACCACGGCGCTTGATGTCACTGTGCAAGCTGAAATTCTTGATGTGTTGCGCGAACTTGGCAAGAGTGTGGTGTTGGTGACTCACGATTGGGCAGTGTTGGCGGAGTTAGCCGAACGAGCTGTGGTGCTGTATGCCGGGCAAGTGGTAGAGCAGGGTGGCATTACCGACATCGTCACCAACGCCAAACATCCCTACACTTTGGCGTTGCTGCGTTCCAACCCGTATTTTGCGGAACCGGGCAAGCCGTTACCCGCCATAGCTGGCGTGGTGTTACCGCCACAGGATTGGCCAATTGGTTGCCATTTTGCGGATCGTTGCCCGATTGCTCGTAGTGAATGTTGTGCTACTGGGGTGCCGCTGATCGGTGCACCCGGCCGTAGCGGTATCACTCGTTGTTTGTACCCCGATGATGTCAGCAAAATGAAACGGATTGAGGTGGTGCCATGAACACCCAACCGGATACCCAAAGCGTAGTGTCGGTTGGCGGCGCTACTGCGCTGATTGCGGTGAAAGATTTGAGTGTGGTGTACCGCAGCAAAGGGCGGCGGGTGCTGGCAGTAGACCAGGTTTCGTTCAATATTGCGCGCGGGCATACTCTCGGTTTAGTGGGAGAATCTGGCAGCGGTAAATCCACCATCGCTTCGGTGATTTTGGGGTTAGTTCGCGCCACTTCCGGCACAGTGAGTTTTGCTGGGGAGCCGTTGCAGCGTCATACCCGTGCCGAGCGAGCCGCACTAGCGCGGCGCATCCAAGCGGTGTTCCAAGACCCGTTCGGTTCCATGAACCCCACTCGCAAAGTGGGCGACACGTTGGCAGAAATGCTGCGCTATAACCTTAAGAAGAACCCGGCTGAGGTAGCTGAGCGGTTAGAACAGATTCTTACCGAAGTTGGTATGGATGCAAATGTACTTGATCGCTACCCCACGCAGTTTTCTGGCGGTCAGTTACAACGGTTGGCGATCGCTAGAGCGTTAGCGGTAGAGCCGGAGTTTCTCATCTGCGATGAGGCGGTGTCGTCTCTCGATTTATCGGTGCAGGCGCAAGTGATAAATCTGTTAGTGCGCTTGACTAAGGCGCGCGGACTCACCAACTTGTTCATCTCGCATGACCTCTCGGTGGTCAGCTATTTAAGTGATGAGATCGTGGTGCTGTTTGCCGGGCAGGTGATGGAGTATGGTTCGGTTGCCGCTGTGGCGCACCATCCGCAACATCCCTACACTCAAGCGCTAGTGCTCGCCGCACCAGTGCCGGATGTGATGGCTCAGGCGCAACGCCGCGCTTCTCGATTAGCGCAAACCCGCGCTAATAACGTAGCTAGCGCTCAGCGCACCCCAGCGGGATGTCCATTTGTACAACGTTGTTCTTACTCCGAAAGTGTCTGTTTAACTTTACGACCCCGTCTAAGCGAACTGCCCTCGGGTTCGCAGGTGGCGTGTCATGTAGTTACGAGGAGCAATGGATAGGAGATGAGAAGTGAATGAATTAGAAAGCCAAGACGGCATAGTTGACGTTCCGGCGGCGCTGGGAAGCGTCACAATCTACGATGTGGCAGCGCGCGCTGGAGTGTCTATCGCCACCGTTTCACATGCGTTGAATCGGCCAGATCTTGTCTCGGAACCTACCAGGCAGCGCGTGTTGGCTACAGCGGATGAGCTTGGTTTTCGGGCGCGGGGACGTTCCCGTCGTCTGGGAGGGCCGATAAAACGAGTGGGAGCCGTTGGCCCATTCACCCGTTACCCCACTTATCGGCAACGATTGTTGGGTGTCATTCGGGCTGCGGCGGCTGACTACATCGACATCATCACGGTAGATGCTTCCGATGATTCCGACATGCCAGTATTGGAGACGCTACCGGTGCGCAGCAGAATTGATGGTCTCATCATCATGGGAGCGGAACCTTCGGCGGAGTTGGCGAGTAATCTCATCGGTCGTCGTATCCCTATCGTGTTGCTAGATAAATGTTCCAGCAGGTTCACTAGCGTCATCATCGACGATGAAGCCGGCGGTGCGTTGGCGGCAAAACACCTACTCAGCATGGGATGCCGCAGCGTGGTGTTCGTCAGCCCGCCCCCGGTGAACAACTCCCTTATCACCAGCGGAGAACTGCGTTTGCGGGGGTTCACGCAAGCCATGACGGATGCCGGATTACCGCATGAGACCACTTGGTTGAGAGCGGAAGACGCTTTTGAAGGTGGGCTGGAGGCAGCCCGCGAGTTAGCGACGGGGCAGTTACCCGATGCGGTGTTTGGAATGCATGATGTGATTGCTGCCGGCGTGATGGCTGGCTTCATATCCTGCGGAGTGCGCGTGCCGGAGGACGTACGAGTCATTGGTTACGACGATGTGGATGTCGCCAAAATGTTCAACCTCACCACAGTGCAACAACCGTTTATGCAAAGTGGCGTACTCGCTATGGATTCGTTACGTTCGCTTATCAACGATCCCGAACGTCCGCTGTCGCATGTGCGGCTACTGCCGTCGCTAGTGACGCGAACCTCCACCATGTCCGCTCAAAAGGCGGGTTTAAGTGACTTGCCCAACCGCCAGATAACCATAGGAAACATTGATTGATTATGCACTATCGGTTGAGATGACGGACGGCTCAAACGAACCGTTCCCAATTAGCTCACCGACAGCGCTGTGACAATCAGTTTTCGTTACGACCAGGAGAACCTTGATGGATAACCTAAGCTACAGCCCCGAGTTGGCGGATTTGATTGCTTGGAGTGCTGCCCGGATGCCGCAACCCGGCGCATTTCCAGCCACTAAACCTGCTGCTGGACAAACTACGACACAGTGGTTACAAGAAGTAGCGACGATTCGTGCGCGCCATGATGCAGCGGCATTGACTGCTGGAGCGTTGGCGGTTGCGGTTTACCCGCCCAACCCGGAGGAGTGGGCAAACATTGCTTCACAGTTCGTAACGGTGGAGGTCACTGGGGGATGTATCGGGGCACGGGTCTACACCCCGCAGGGTTCTGGGCCGTTCCCGGCAGTTGTTTTGATACACGGCGGAGCGTACTGGATGGGGGGCGGTGCCGCCGGGTTCCAACTCAATGACGCGCTGTGCCGACAGTTGGTAGCTGAAGCGGGAGCGGTGGTTGTCAACGTCGATCATCGGTTGGCACCGGAGTATCCGTATCCGGTGCCGCTGGAGGACACTTATCAAACGCTACAGTGGGTTGTTGCTCATGCTGGCGAATATGAAGTAGACGTAGCGCGCCTTGCCGTTTTTGGTATCAGTTCGGGAGGTAACTTGGCGTGTGCTGCCGCGCAGTTAGCTGTTGATCGGGGCGAGTTACACATTGCGGCGCAGGTGCTGCAGTGCCCGTCGCTTGATTTGGCGTTGTCATCACAGCGTTTCTCAGCCGATGCACTTACGGTGGAGGCGGCTACGCTGATCGCTGGAATGTACTCCGGTGGTGCCGACACCGCACTTGCGCCGTTATCGCCCGCTCGGCGAGCAGACCTCTCGTCCACCCCAGCAACGCTGGTAGTGGTAGCGGAGTTTGATGCATTAGCACCCGATGCGTTGCGTTATGTTGACCGGTTGCGACAAGCTCAAGTTCCGGTGGAGGTACACAGTTATCCGATGACCCACACTGTAGCCACGGCGGAAGTGTTTGGGGCTATGCACCGTGACACCACCGCTTGGCTTAAGGGAGTATTTGCGCAACTAGCACTAAAGACCGATGCTGTGCAGCAGAAATGAAAACTCATCATATACAGTGCTTTGAAATGAAAGATGGAAGGATAATGCAACTCAAGAGGTGATGATAAGTGACTAACAGACCGCCATTTACGATAACCGTTAAAGCCGCCGACTATCTGACGAAGATAGCTGAGACAGTGGTGCGTCTCGAATACGGCACAGATTTCAAGCGCGACATCAAGCTCCACCGCGAGAACCGGGTGCGCTCTATCTACTCGTCCCTTGCCATAGAGGGCAATCTGCTCTCTATGGATGAGGTGACCGATGTCATCGCAGGAAAGCTGGTCGCCGGGAAGCAGGTAGAGGTCGCAGAGGTGAAGAATGCCTACGCAGCCTATGACAAAATTATGACTTTTGATCCTTACAGCGTCAAAGATTTCCTCAAAGCACACCAACTGATGACGGACGGACTTGTCGAGGAATCCGGCAAGTTCCGCAACGGTGATGTCGGCGTGTTCGACGGTGACGTGGCTATCCACGTCGGGGCGCGGCCGCAATTTGTTCCACAACTCATCGAAGACCTGTTTAGTTGGGCGAAGGAATCAGAACTGCACCCGGTATTGAAGAGCGCGATACTGCACTGCGAGATAGAGACGATCTATCCATTTGCAGATGGTAACGGGCGTATGGGGAGGTTGTGGCAAATGCTCCTGCTTGCCAAGTGGAAAGACATCTTTGCATGGATACCGATGGAATCGGTGATCTTTGAGAAAAGACCAGAATACTATCAGGCACTGCAAGGCGCGCAAAGGGCGAACGATATTAGCGGGTTTATCGAGTTCACGTTGTCTGCTCTGCTTGACACTGTCGAGCGAGCAGAGAAACAACAGGCCAAAAATGAAAGAAGTGCGGCTGAAAATGAAAGAAGTTTTGAAAGAAGATTCAAAAAGGTTTTGAAAGAAGCTGAACTAAAAAAGGTCGCCCCTGTCCTCTCTTTTATTGAAGAGCATGGCGAAATATCGCCGCAAGAAGCCCGCAGTGCGGTTGGAAAATCAGAAGCAACCGTATGGCGTTATTTGAGGATGCTGTGTGAGCGCGGGGTATTGGAATCCACGGGTAACACAAGCGCATCAAAATACTTTTTCAAGGCGGAGCCAAAAAATAACGGCGGAAAATAGCGGAGGTGATAGCGATGCGCTCAGTTAGTACCCCAGGTAGCGTGCTGGCGGCACCACGACTGCGGGGGCAAGAACGTAAGTCTTACCGTAGGCATACTGCGGCGGGGGAGTTGCCGCCGGTGGTTTGTACCAAGTTGTTTGTCGAGCGCGGAATCATGGTTACGATGCGTGACGGGGTTCGGCTTGCCACTGACCACTGGTATCCGGCTGACGGCGCGTCTGGCAAAATCATGTTGGTACGCACCCCGTACGGTCGTGCTGGCAACGCGGTGTTGGCCACCCTCTGGACGGAGCGAGGATGGCATGTCGTGGTACAGCAGTGTCGTGGCACTTTCGATTCTGAGGGCCAGTTTTTTCCTTTTCGGCATGAAGCGGATGATGGCGTAGACACGCTAGCCTGGCTGCGTGATGAACCTTGGGGTACCGGGACGCTACACACTTGGGGGCCGAGTTATCTGGGGGCGACCCAGTGGGCGCTTGCCGGGCAGGGTGGGCAAGATGCCGCAGTGATAGCACAATCCGCTCGTCACTTCGATGCGGCTACGGTGTATGTCGGTGGCGGGTTCTCTATGGAAACCGCGCTTACCTGGATGCAGGCGTTGGAGGCGCAGAATAAAGGCTTGTTTGCGCGGCTCTGGGCGATGGCGCGGTTACCGGCGCGGGTGCGTTCGTCCGCAATGACGTTGCCCATGCAGCTAGCGGATGTGAGCGCCGTCGGGCATCCGGTGGATTACTTCCGCGACTGGGTAGCACACCGTGAACCGGGCGACCCTTGGTGGTTGCCGATGCACTTCGCTACCGATCTTTCTGTGGTACCGCCGCTAGTTTTGGTTGCCGGTTGGCAAGACATGTTTCTGCCCGATCAGTTGGCGGACTATGCGGCGCTGCGTGCCGCCGGGCGGCAAGTGCGGCTGATTATTGGCGACTGGACGCACCATTCTCCGGGCGCTGGGTTAACTACAGTGGCCGAATCTTTCCGGTTGCCCGCCCATCCCGGTGAACCGCTCACCGGTGCGGCGGTGCGCTACGAGATCGCCGGTGGTGGTGGTTGGCGGGAGTGCGAGTCGTGGCCGCCAGTTACCAGCAGCGCGTTGTGGTATTTAGCCGTTGACGAGCCGCCTCAGGCAGCACCGGGAACGACTACGGAACAACTCCGAACCGCAGTTAGCGAAGCAGCAGTTGATGAGTTGTCGCAGGCAACCTCAGGAACGGCTACGGAACAACTCCGAACCGCAATTAGTGAAGCAGCAGTTGATGAGTTGTCGCAGGCAACCTCAGGAACGGCTACTCTTTCCCATCGGGTGGTGCGAAATCGCAGAACCCAAAGGGGTGCGTCGCTGGGCAGCGGATTGCTCCAGAGTGTACCGGGAGCAACGGCTGAGGTTAGCTACCGTTATGACCCCGCCAACCCCACCCCACAGGCAGGTGGGCGTTCCTTGAATCCGTTCGAGTGTGGCCGTCGTAGTCAACGTGCCCGCGAAGCTCGCCAAGATGTGGTGCTGTTCACCAGCGAGCCGTTAGCTACCACATTGGATATTGTGGGAACGGCGACGTTTGTGGCCGAGTTTTCTTCCAGCAACCCCAGAGTTGATCTTATGGTGCGGCTCTGTGATGTAGATGAGCGCGGAGTATCGCACACCGTAACCGACGGTTACGTCCGCATGATTGCCGCCGACATTGCAAGGTGCGCCGATACGCTGGAACGCAGTGTTGAAGTTTCTGACAATATTACGAAGTGTGGCGATACGCTCAAACGCAACGTTGAACTAGCTGACGTGTGTCAACTCGGCAGTGACATTCCCGTTGAAGATACCAGTACCAGACGACGCAGTTTCGTGTTGCAACTCGACCCCACGGCGTATCGTTTTGCCGCAGGTCACTGTCTTCGGCTGCAAGTGTCCAGTGGAGCACACCCGCTACACCTGCGCAACTTGGGGAGCGACGACCCGGTCACCGCACAGCATCCCACTGCCAGCGAGCAACAGTTATTCCTTGGCCTCACTGGTTGCCGTCTGGAGTTGCCGGTGCTGGGTTGATTGTTGCCCGTCGTTTTCGCTTGTCGTCTGCTAAATACTCGCTGATAAGACCAGTAATATCTAACCCGGTGGTGGCTTTGACTGTGGCGGGAACGCTGGTAGTTAGGTCGGTCACCAACTGTTGCACGCCGGAAGCACCGTCGGCGTTTCCGATGACAGTTATGTTGTCTATTTCACCGAGTGGCTTGGCGGCAGCAGCGAAAATCTCTGGCAATGCCGCTAGCACCCGGTCGATAACGGCCTGCTGTCCGTACTTCTCGTATGCTGTTGCGAGCAGTTCTTTAACCTGCGCTTCGGCTTCACCTTTGGCGCGTATCGCTTCACCTTCGGCCTGCCCTCTAGCTTTGGTGGCGTTTGCTTCACCCAAACCTTCGGCTTCCAACCGAGCGCGGTTGGCTTCGGCGGCTTTGCGCACCCGGGCGGCTTCGGCTTCGGCGTGTTGCTGCGCGGTGTAGAGCGCGGCATCGGCCACTTTCTGGGCGCGGTACAGGTCGGCATCCGCCACCGCGTTCACTTCGGCAGCCAACTCTTTCTGACGTAACACTGCGCGTTCCGCAGCAGCCAACTGCTCGGCCTGCACAATGAGTACATTCTGTTCGGCGCTGGTGCGCGGCCCGACGGCGTTAGCTTCGGCGGTGGCTTTTTCGGTCTGCATTCGAAACTCGGCTACTTTCAAATCAGAGTCACGCGCGGCTTCGGCGGCGATAATGCGGGCTTCGGCTTCGGCTTTCGAGGCGGCCTTGGTGGCTTCGGCTTCAGCGACCTTTGCCATCTTCTGCACCTCAGCTACCCGAGGACGGCCTAAGTTGCGAATGTAATCAGATGGATCGGTCTCAATGGAGTTGATCTGCAAAGTATCTACCCGCAACCCGGATTCAGTGAGCGCTTCTGCAGCGGCCTCTTTCACTTTCGTGGCCAGTGCTTCGCGGTCGCGTAACATCTGCTCGATAGACATGTTGCCGAGCACACCACGTAAGTTACCGCCCAAAATGTTACGCACAATGTTGTCGAACTCATTATCGGGTTTATTCAGGAAGCGCTGCGCTGCCGCTTTCACGCCTTCAATGGTGCCGTCCACTTTTGATAGCGCAGTGGCATCAACTATCACGGTGATGCTGTCAGACGAGACGGCGTTGACCTGAATCTGGATTTCACGCGAATCCAACCCCAAGGTGTCGCATTTTTGCACAAACGGAATGATGAACTTGCCTTTGCCGATGGATACGTCCACTCCGCCTTCGCTGCCGGAGCCGGTGATCACCAGTGCTTCGTTGGCATCCGGGATGCGATAACGCTTTGCGATAGCCCAGATGATGAGTAGCAGCAGTAGCACTACGCCAACGATGCCGAAAGCTAGAGCGTGCTCGGAGATGAAGTCCATAATTGATTCCTTACGCGATTATTGATGGTGGGTTAGCGGAAATTGGTTAGCGTTATGTCGGTGACTGCGAATGAAAATGAGAGATGATCGTTCAATCAGGCAGTTATGCCAGAGTTGCATGGTTGTTTACTCTCCTTAAATCACGAGGGTGCTGTTTGTCGGAAGTTTCACTACGCTCACTGTGTCAGAGTTGAGTAATCGTTCAACGACAACTTCGTCGCCGATGCGTACATTTTCGTTAACTGTTGCCATAAATGTGCGTTGCGATCCTAAATATTTGGTGCTGATGATTGCTTTACTACCAGCTTCGGCTGCGGTGCGCACCGTGCCGAGTTGCCCTTCGACTTTCGTAAGGTCAAACTCTTCTGGCTTGCCCTCCAATTTACGGAACATGCCATATAGCAGCACTGCGGCGTACCATAGCGCTAGCCCGAAAGCTAAGCCGATGAGCGTTGCTCCCAACGCGCCGAACCCAATACCTAACCCGATGATGCCGCCGAATCCCATACCGGCGACAAACCCAGAAATCGCGGCCAGTGAAAACCAACCACCACTCAGCCCGTCGAAATCAAAATCCAGATCGATCACGTCGAGTACACCATCAAAAAGTAACGAGAACACCAGCGCCAAAGTTCCGGCTACTGCTAAGACGATAAAAGCGCTCATGCCCCCTCCTTGCGCTAAGTCTATGGGATATAGGGGCATAAGTTTTGAGATTCTGGTGAAGCAGTACTTAAGAGTGGGGAACTTTATGGGCGCAAAACACGAAACTGCTTCCAGCGGGGAATATAACTGCCCAAAAAAAGGTTGAGTCAGAGTCACTCAACTTTGCTATTGAGTGTGTTAGACTCAACGGACACAAGATTTTCAATACTCGTATGGAGGCAAAAAAATGGCTCGTGCAGTAGGTATCGACCTGGGCACTACTAACTCTGTCATCGCGGTCATGGAAGGCGGCGAACCGACGGTTATCGCAAACGCAGAAGGTGGACGCACCACGCCATCTGTTGTCGGTTTCACAAAATCAGGTGAAGTGCTGGTCGGAGAGGTGGCAAAACGGCAAGCAGTAGCCAACCCTGATCGCACCATTCGTTCCGTCAAGCGACATATGGGCACTAACTGGACAACCGAAATTGACGACAAGCTTTACAAGCCGCAGCAGATCAGCGCTTTCGTGTTACAGAAATTGAAGCGTGATGCCGAAGCTTATCTGGGCGAGCCAGTCACAAATGCGGTGATCACAGTGCCGGCATATTTCGGCGATGCGGAACGCCAGGCCACTAAAGAAGCTGGCGAGATCGCCGGTTTGAGTGTTGACCGTATCATCAATGAACCCACTGCCGCCGCGCTCGCTTATGGGCTTGACAAGACCGATAAAGAGCAGACTGTGTTGGTTTTTGATCTAGGTGGCGGCACTTTTGACGTTTCGTTGCTCGACATCTCCGACGGTGTCTTTGAAGTGAAAGCCACTAAGGGCGACCCGCGTCTCGGTGGTGACGATTGGGATCAGCTAGTGATTGACTGGTTGGTGAAACAGTTCCAGAATAAATACGGCAAAGACTTAGCCAAAGACAAGCTAGCCGGGCAACGTCTCAAGGAAGCTGCCGAGCGCGCCAAAATCGAGTTGTCGCAGATGCAAGCCACCGAGATTAACCTGCCATATATAACGCAAGGTGACGACGGCCCGCTGCATTTAGAAGAGAAGTTGACTCGAGCTGAGTTCCAGCGCATGACCCAGCCGTTGCTTGATCGTTGCAAAGGGCCGTTTAATGACGTACTAAAAGATGCGAAAGTTTCTGTATCGCAGATCGATCAGATCATTTTGGTCGGTGGTTCCACTCGGATGCCTGCCGTGCAAGATTTGGTGAAAGAGTTCTCTGGCAACAAGGAGCCGAACCGTTCCGTCAACCCAGATGAGGTGGTGGCGCTCGGTGCCAGTCTCCAGGCCGGGGTGTTGAAAGGCGAAGTGAAAGATGTGCTGCTGCTTGATGTTACGCCGTTGTCGTTAGGCATTGAGACTAAAGGCGGTGTGATGACGCGCATTATTGAACGCAACACCACCATCCCCACGAAGCGTTCGGAGATTTTTACCACCGCAGAAGACAACCAGCCGTCAGTGATGATTCAGGTATATCAGGGTGAACGTGACTTTGCTAAAGACAACAAGAGTCTGGGCAACTTCGAGTTGACTGGCTTGATGCCAGCACCGCGTGGTTTGCCGCAGATTGAAGTCACGTTCGATATTGATGCTAACGGCATCGTGCATGTGTACGCCAAAGATACCGCCACTGGCAAGGAGCAATCTATGACCGTCACCGGCGGTTCGGCGCTTGGCAGAGACGAGATTGACCGCATGATGAAAGAGGCGGAGAGTCACGCCGATGAGGACAAGAAGCGTCGGGAGATGGTTGAACTGCGCAACGAAGCCGACGCATTGGCGTTCCGTACTGAGAAACTGTTGCAGGAAAACGGTGACTCCATCCCCGCTGATGTGAAAACTCCGGTAGAACAGGCCATCGCCACACTGTCTGATGCGCTGAAACGCAGCGATAATGATGCTGAGGTGAAGAGCGCTATGGAGGATTTGAATCAAAAAGCTGCTGCTATGGGTCAAGCGGTGTACGCCGCTGCACAGGCCAAAGCACAAGCGGAGGGTGCTACTGCCGAAAGCAACGCCGAGCAAGCCGAAAGTAGTTCCGACGAAGATGTGGTTGATGCCGAGATTATCGACGAAGAACCTAAAGGCGAGTGAGCTATGGGAGAGCAATCGAATGAAGAACAAGCGGATGGCGGTGCGGATGCGCTAGCCGCTCGACAGGCGCTAGGTGATGATCAGTCGGCACCGCTGGACGAGTGGAGTGTTGCCGCGCAGGCGCTCATTGATGAAGCGAAATTGGCGGTAGGCGAACAACCTGACGGCGAACTTAGCGTCGAGCAGCGCATCGCGCAACTCGAAAAGTTGCTTGCCGAGCGTACCGACGATCTACAACGCTTGCAAGCTGAGTACATCAACTACAAACGACGGGTTGACCGCGACCGGGCAGTATCGAAACAGCATGGTGTGAATTCGGTGGTCAAGGAGTTAGTGCCGATAGTAGACGCAGTGGCTGCGGCAGCAGAACACGAAGAGATGACCGCTGGTTTCAAAGCCGTCGCTGCTGAAATCGACAAACTGGCCGTTAAACTCGGGTTGACAAGTTTCGCGGCATTAGGCGACGAGTTCGACCCCAATTTACATGAAGCGTTGCTACAGATTCCCACAGCGGACTACCCGCCGATGACGATTGCACAAGTGATTCAGCGGGGTTACAAATTGGGTGAAGTAACGTTGCGTCCAGCACGAGTTGCAGTAGCCGTAACAGCGGACGAATGAGCGGTATCAACCGTGTTGGCGAAAAAGCACCTGCGACCATCAGAAAACTGGTGTGCGTGGGCAAAGGCACGGTTACCGCTATCGCTCATCCCGCACACAACCGCTAGCCGAGAGCGTGCAGTGTTGTTACTAGCTGGGTGGGTGAGATGAGTACTAAAGACTGGTTAGACAAGGATTACTACAAGGTTCTTGGCATATCGAAAGATGCCAAAGCAGCCGACATCAAGAAAGCGTTTCGCAAAATCGCCCGCGAGAACCACCCCGACCAACACCCTGGCGACACGCAAGCGGAGCAACGTTTCAAGGCAGCTTCTGAAGCGCACGATGTACTCTCTGATTCCGATAAACGTAAAGAGTACGACGAAGCCCGCTCACTGTTAGGTAGTGGGTTTCGGTTCCAGCGAGCGGCGAGTGGCGGAGCAAACACAGACGATATTTTCTCGCGCTTCTCTGCTGGAGGTTCTAGTGTTGGCTCCGACTTGGGAGACATTCTGGGAGGTATTGGTAACCTGTTCATGGGGAGTTCCGGCGGCGGAGCGTCTTCGTTTCGACGCAGTGCGCCGCAGCCGGCGCGCCGAGGTGCCGACATTGAAGGGCAAGTGAGTATCTCTTTCGCTGAAGCGGTAACTGGTGCAACTGTCGCGGTGAACATGGTCTCTGCCGCCCCCTGCCAAGTGTGCAAAGGAACCGGTGCAAAGGCTGGCACCATGCCGCGAGTATGTCCGGACTGTTCCGGTTCTGGAGTGCGTTCGGGGGCGGCTGCGAGTTCGGCTACTCCCTGCAAAACGTGCCTTGGTCGCGGGTTGCTGGTGGAGGAACCATGCGGCGCTTGTGGCGGTTCCGGGCGTGCAAAGTCAGCAAAAACCATGAATGTCCGCGTGCCTGCCGGGGTGCTTGATGCTCAGCGTATCCGGCTGAAAGGCAAGGGTTCAAAGGGCGAAAATGGCGGAGCGGCTGGCGATCTTTATGTCACGGTACATGTTGGGAGACATCCAGTGTTTGGACGTAGCGGCGGCAATCTTAGCGTTGAAGTGCCGCTTACTTATGTGGAGGCGGTGCTGGGCGCTGAGGTGAGTGTACCGGTGTTCAACGGCTCGCCGGTGCGGTTACGCATTCCCGCAAATACGCCTAACGGACGCACATTTCGAGTACGCGGCAAAGGGGTACAGAAAGCTAATGCAGAGTATGGCGATCTGCTCGTCACTGTCTCGGTAGTGGTGCCGGAAACTCTCAATCCAGCAGCAAAAGCGGCGTTAGAGAAGTATGCTGCCGTGGTGGCCGAACCTGACCCTAGGGTCAAACTGTTTGAGGAGGCTTAAATTATGAGCCAGTCGTTACCTGATTTAGTAGATATAGAAGCGCCAATTTTTACCGTCACTGTGGCGGCGCGGTTGGCCGCTATGCATCCTCAAACGCTGCGTACTTATGACCGGATGGGGTTAGTGGTGCCCAAGCGTACTAAGGGGTTGGGGCGGCGTTACAGCCCGCGCGATATTAAAAAACTCCGGTTGATTCAGCATTTGAGCCAGGAGGAGGGTGTCAACTTAAACGGTATCAAGCGCATCATTGAGTTAGGTGATCAGTTAGACGTAGCTGCCGCTCGTATCACACAGTTAACTGAATTGTTGCAGATGTTGACGTTGGATGAACATGTTGCAAGAGTGTTTACCGCTGGTATGGAAGGCAGTGTGTGGCCAGGGCGTGGCCGGGAGCGTGGTCGTCTTATAGCGCTACCCGCCACCTTATAGTTATCATTCGTACATAACTCGCATACCGCTTAAGGAGCCATTATCCGTATCTGATCTCCATCGCGCCAGGCGGCGAGACAGAGGTCAGAGTTCCAGACGATAGCACCGCGCCCGTCGGGGTCGAGGGCGATTATGCCGCCGAGGGAATCCCGAGCAGCTACCTCTAAATCCAGTGTGGTTTGCACGGCTATCGGCAACGGTGAGCCTAAATATTTGATACGGGCGGCGATGTCGTGAGCGACTGCGCCTTGTATAAAAGCCTCACCGTGCCCGGTGCCGGAAACGGCCGCTACACCGTCGGCAGCCCAAGTGCCCGCGCCCAGTATTGGCGTGTCACCGACCCGCGCTACCGGTTTCCCACCGAATCCGCCGGTTGAGGTGGCCGCCGCCAACTTTCCAGAGCTATCTAACGCTACGGCTCCCACAGTGCCGTGTTTTGGTTTGTCGATGTTACCTGCCTGAATGGCGGTCAAATGTGCCCGGGTGTAATCGGTGATAAACCAATCGTTTGGCACCAACTCTAAACCCCACGCGGTAGCGTAACTGTCTGGGGGGTCTGCTAATAGCACGCTGGGCGATTCTTCCATCACTTTGCGGGCATATAGCACCGGATGGCGTACATGACGGGACACCGCGACCGCACCGCCAAGCCCTGCACCCGTCATCACAGCCGCATCGTGTTCCACTGTTCCTGCTTGGGTGAGTCCGGCACCCCGCCCGGCGTTGAACACTGGGCTATCCTCTAGTGAGCAGACGGCTGCACACACCGCGTCTAGGGCACTGCCCCCCGCAGTTAACACGGTTTCGCCGGCCAAATAGGCGGCTCGCAGCCCGTCTGCGATGTCTTTTGCGCGATTTTCCGCACCCGGTACGGTTCCTTCAGGAGGAACCCACCCACGTCCGCCGGCTCCGCCGTGAATGATGAGCGCGTACGGCTTATTAGAGGTGGTTTCAACTAGCATTTGATAACTGTACGCCCAAGTGAAGCTGATTGCTGACGGAAACACAAGTCAAGGAAATCATTGAAGATGTTTTGAATGTCCCCAGCAATGATAGTGTTCGTTTTTTGTTCAGTGGTTATCTTTTCTGGATTGCTTCGTCGCTTGCGCTCCTCGCAGTGACGGGGAGACTTGATACGTTGTTATGCGTCATTGTGTCGTGCCGCCCTATGTTCCTCGCAGTGTTGGGGGGCTTGATACGTCATCACGCGATTACTTATCGTCCGTCATTGCGTCGTGCCGCCTTATGTTCTTTGCGGTGGTGGACGGTAGGTAATCGTGCTGTAGCGTGCCTAAGTTTCTTCGTCATTGCGGGGAGACTTGATACGTTACTGTGTGTTGTTGCGTCGTGCTGTCTTATGTTCTTTGCGGTGGTGGATGATAGGTAATTGTGCTGTAGCGTGCCTAAGTTTCTTCGTCATTGCGAGGAGCGTAAGCGACGAAGCAATCCAGTTACTTAAGTGTTATTCACCGTAGGTTGTTGCACGTTGTGGGGATATATTCGCACGTGCATGATTACTTATCATCTGTCGTTGTGAGTGAGTGAAAGGACGTGAAGCATTCCAGTTATTTAGTGTGTTGCTTATTTGAGTCTTTCTAGTTCGGGTTTACTGAACGGAATCATTTTTTGTTCAGCAAGCACCCTTTTCTGGATTGCTTCGTCGCTATGCTCCTCGCAATGACGGGGAAACTTGATACACCATTGCGAGTGAGTAAAAGGGCGTGAAGTAATCCAGTTACTGAAGTGTGTTGTTC
>JAIRZI010000009.1 GCA_031267295.1 Propionibacteriaceae bacterium
ACTTTCCGCAACAACAAAAACCATCACAATGAACTATCGAGTTTTCCATCACTGTGAAAACCACGAACCCGAACAACACACTTCAGTAACTGGATTACTTCACGCCCTTTTACTCACTCACAATGGTGTATCAAGTTTCCCCGTCATTGCGAGGAGCATAGCGACGAAGCAATCCAGAAAAGGGTGCTTGCTGAACAAAAAATGATTCCGTTCAGTAAACCCGAACTAGAAAGACTCACATAACCGACACTTAAGTAACTGGATTGCTTCGTCGCTTACGCTCCTCGCAATGACGAAGAAACTTAGGCACGCTACAGCACGATTACCTACCGTCCACCACCGCAAGAAACATAAGACAGCACGACACAACAAAGCACAACGTACCAAGTCTCCCCATCACTGCGAAGAACATAAGGCAACACGACACAACAACACACAACGTATCAAAGCCCCCCACCACTGCGAAAACACGAAACCCGAACAACATAGTTTTATAACTGGATTACTTCACGCCCTTTCACTCACTCGCAATGGTGTATCGAGTCTCCCCGTCATTGCGAGGAGCATAGCGACGAAGCAATCCAGAAAAGACAACCACTGAACAAAAAATGATTCCGTTCAACAAACCCAAACTAGAAAGACCCACATAACCAACACCTAAATAACTGGAATGCTTCACGTCCTTTTGCTCACTCACAATGACGAACGACAAGTAATCACACACGAGCGAATATATCCTCACAACGTGCAACAACCTACGATGAATAACACTTAAGTAACTGGATTGCTTCGTCGCTTACGCTCCTCGCAATGACGGAGAAACTTAGGCACGCTACAGCACGATTACCTATCGTCCATCATCGCGAAAAAGCATAAGGCAGCACGACGCAATGACGGACAATAAATAATCGCATGATGTATATCACCACTTTGAATAACTCTGATTTAAACCCAAGGGTTATACCACTACAACCACTTCCACACTAAAAAGGAAAAACTCGGGTTCTAATCCAAGATGAGCTATGTGTCTGCGCTTATAGCTTCTCAAGCGGAGAAAATCGTAACGCAAGCCGCTTCACACCGAGCGAACCAAAATCAACTGTCGCTTGCTGCTCCCCCGGTTTGCCGCTCAATTCAGTTACTTTGCCAAGACCGAACTGCGCATGACTCACCCGATCGCCTACCTCCACCTCAATCATCGCATCAGCTTTGAGCACAGCGGTACGCCGAATATTGCCCAGCGACCCGCGTCCGCCGAACACTTGCCCCGCCGGCTCATCCCAACCGGTATCTCCATCACCGCTTCGGATTCGCCAACTACCACGATGCCCGTCATCGTAATGAGTTTCGCATACACCAGTACCTGGCTTGCGCACCCAATTCACTAACTCTTCCGGGATGTCCTTTAGGAACTGCGACATGGGGTTGGTTTGTAGGTCACCCCAAGCAAACCTAGTTTCAGCAAAACTTAAATGTAACCGCTTACCTGCCCGAGTAAGTCCGACATAAGCTAACCGGCGTTCTTCATCCAACTCATCCGGGTTATCAAGCGCGCGAACATGCGGGAATAATTTTTCTTCCCAACCAGCGATGAACACATCGTCATACTCCAGCCCTTTAGCGGCGTGCAGAGTTAACAAAGTCACCACTCCGTCGCCTTCGTCGGGAATCTGGTCGGTGTCGGACGTGAGCGCGATACGTTCCAAAAAACCCGCTAAAGAATCATCTACTAAAGCAGTAGTGTCTACCTTCGCCACAATGTCGGATACCTCTGAATTACCAGCAAAACGAACAGCAGCAGACGAACCCCCAGTCGTAACAGAATCCGCTACGGACAACACTTGCCCGCCATCCCTTAACTGAACTTCATCCGCAAGAAACACCTGCTCATCACTTTCCAACTGATCCGTCACACCGAGCACCTCTGCGTCGTTGACGGCTGCTTCCCTTTCGGGTGAATCCGAAGAGATAGCAGTCAATGCAACTAAGGCACTTTGATTAACATCGGCGACAAACTCGGCCGCCAAAGTGACTAGCTGCTCTAAATTCTCCAACCGACTTGCATACTGCGGATCGGCGGAACTGCGCAAATCTTCCAGTAACCCGGAGTGTTTCAGAATTGACGCCACGATGTCATAAGCCACCACACCGTCGGTATACATGGCACGATGTGTCGCTAACAGTTCGACGAAAGCGCGCACTCTGCCGCAAGCAGCTTGCCCTACCCCGACATCAATCACTCGCTCACACGCCGCCCCAAAACTGATATGGTTACGAAGCGCAAAATCTGCTATCGCGGCCTCAGTGGTGGCTCCGATGCCGCGTTTCGGCGTGTTAAGCACCCGCCGCACGCTCACATCATCATTCCAGTTAACTATCGCCCTGAGGTACGCCAAAGCGTCGCGTATTTCTTTGCGGTCATAGTAGCGCACCCCACCAATCACGCGATATGGCACTCCACGCGCCACAAACTCATCCTCAATAGCCCGCGATTGCGAGTTGGTGCGATACATCACCGCCGTCTCGTTATAGTGCGCCGTTTTAGCAGCCATCATTTGGCTGATACGCGACACAATCCAGCGCGCCTCATCTCGCTCATCGTGGGCGGCGTACAACTCAATTTGCTCACCCATCCCGCTATCAGTCCAAAGATTTTTGGCGCGACGACCAGTATTTTTCGAGATGACGGCGTTCGCCGCCTGTAACACGGTATCGGTGGAACGATAGTTACGTTCCAGCAAGATGGTTTCGGCTCCAGGGAAATCGTGTTCGAAATCCAGTATGTTACGAATCGTCGCTCCCCGGAAAGCGTAGATGGATTGATCAGAGTCGCCCACCACCATCAGTTCGGGAGCGCTCACCTGCGCAGGATTACTCGGATCAGCCGGGGCGCATAGCTGATGAATTAGCTCGTACTGCGCTAAGTTGGTGTCCTGATATTCGTCTACCAAAATGTGACGGA
Source organism: Propionibacteriaceae bacterium (assembly GCA_031267295.1). Lineage (GTDB taxonomy): Bacteria > Actinomycetota > Actinomycetes > Propionibacteriales > Propionibacteriaceae > WRGV01. Next base: position 2,963 of record JAIRZI010000009.1, read on the forward strand.
ACCTGCGCCGATACGTCTCGCGTACCGACTCGCTGGTGCGTAACAGCGCTTCGGTATAAAACAACAAGTCATCGAAATCGAGCGCATTAGCCGCCAGTAACCGGTCTTGGTAACGCAGGTAGGCATCACCGAAGTGTCGTTGCGGCCCAAACTTTGCAGCCAGCGCTTTACCCTCTTCCGGCCCTACTAGATCGTTTTTCAACTGCGACACCCAGTTCAGCGCCGCCTTAGGGCTTACTTCCTTAGTGTCCACTCCCATTTCCCTAAGTACCATGCCCATAAGATGTCGCGCGTCACCCTCGTCATAGATCGTGAATGAACGCCTAAGTCCTACCTGATCGCCATCGCCACGCAGTATACGTACGCAAGCTGAATGGAATGTGGATACCCACATCCAGTTAGCCCGCCGCCCCACTAACTCGACTACGCGGGAACGCATTTCACCAGCGGCTTTGTTGGTGAACGTGATCGCCAACACCTGTGCAGGATCGACGTTTCGTTCGGACAGTAGATAGGCAATTCGGCGCGTTAACACTCTAGTTTTACCGGAACCCGCCCCGGCCACCAGCAGAAGCGGGGTGCCAAAATGTAGCACTGCAGCGCGCTGTTCGGGGTTGAGGTCATCTAACAGATTTTCTCGCATAGCTTGTTAGAGCTTACCGGTAATGACAGTTATCTGCGATGGTAGCCGCCGACTTTATCCTTAACTATCGCCAATGACCACACCCCAGTAGACTTGGAGCCATGGCATTAAAGAAACTGCGGCGTTCACATCAAAACCGCATAATCGCTGGCGTATGCGGCGGAATCGGAGAGTTCTTAGGCGTTGATGCCAACATTGTACGTCTGGTGTTCATCGGAGCTGCGCTTATCACTATCGGAACGGCAGCCCTCATCTACTTCGCACTTTGGGCAGTATTAGCTGACAACGAAACCGGCGACCTCGGAATCGACAAACTCGCCGACCTGTACGCCAAATATCGCAAGCGCTAGGAGTACGTCGTTTTCTCGTGTCATCATACTGCGCAGAAACTACAACATTCAACTAATCCGCTACGCGACACAGTGCGATTGTTGTTCCATCCTTAAGCTGTTACCCCAGCCGATAAGTGTTCAACTATCTAAAATCCACGTTTTATTCAAACCTCATATCTCGGAGAGCAACTGCGGTAGCAGACTTAGCGCATAAAGCGGTATGTCAATTATCTGATCACCGCAGTACGGTTGCGCCAGCGAGAACCGCACTGCACGCACGGGGTGATACTTCTCACGATACGTCTGGAGCGCTTTAGCCTTGAGGTTCGCACCAGATTTGACCTCAATAGGTATAACGCGAGCTTTGTCTTGAATTAAGAAATCCACTTCGGCTTTACCAGGCTCATTCGACCAATACACTGGATGATAAGGCGTTTGAGCTAGTAGCTGTTGTAGCACGAACTGCTCGGCCATCGCTCCTTTAAATTCGGTGTAGAGCGCTGACCCATCGCTCAGCGTCTCTCGGTCGATACCAGCCTGGCAACCCAACAACCCCACATCTGAGGCATAAAGCTTGAAAGCTTTACCATCACGATACGGGTTGAGCGGTAGCCTTACCTCACTTACGCAATCCACTCTGTGGGCAACATTGGTGCCAAGTAACCATTGCAGTGCTGCCTGATAGTCGCGGGTACGTGCTCCAGGAGCCGCTTGATTAAGAATGAATCTCCGGTTCTCTTTCCCTAGCTGTTCTGGGATGCTGTTCCAGAGCGCCCTCACTCGTGTTAACTGCGATGTGGGCGCATGTTTTGAGAAATCGTGATCATAAGCGTCAACTAGCGCAAGTTGCACTTCCCGTGCTTGCTGAAAATCAAGACTCGCAATGTAAGTCTGCACAACTTCTGGCATACCTCCCAGATAGAAATAATCTTTGAGCGCACTCAAATAATCGACTCCCAACAGGTGAAGCCGTTCAAAGTTGGCAAGCTTGAGATAATCCAATAGGTTTAGGCTCCCGATGGCTCGTAAATACTCAGTGAACGTGAGCGGATACACATCAATGAAGTCCACTTTTCCGACCGGGAAAGAAGTACCTTCGTGTAATGCCAACCCCAGATAAGAACCGGCACAGGCAACGTGATACTCCGGGGCACGTTCACAGAAGTATTTCAACGAAGTGAGTGCTTTCGGAAACTCTTGAATCTCATCGAATATCAACAAAGTTTTGCCGGGGACGATTTTATGTCCTGAAAGAATCTCTAGTTCGTGAACAATGCGATACGGATCAAAATCTGGCTCCCATGCCATCTGAACACGTTGATTATTATCAAATTCGATTCTTAGCGCATCGACAAACTCTGTGCGTGCCAGTTCATTCAATAACCAAGTTTTACCCACTTGACGCGCTCCACGCAGCACCAGCGGTTTACGGTTATGTTTTGCTTTCCAAGCTGCCAAGAGTTTCAGGGTGTCTCTCTCCATAACTTCCTCCTTACCGCCATAACGGAAACATCTCAGCAAAATCTTAGCGCATTGCACGTTTTTCCCCCCTAAAAATGTGGATTTTTGCCACTTTGTAGGGGGGAAAAACGTGCAATAACGCTAAAGTAACTGCGTTTAACGTCAGCTTATCGACCACCGCCGCACTGGATTAACGCACCTCAGCGCGCAAAAAATCAGCGCGTGAAAGCAGGGTAGCGCCTACTGCCGCCAAACCTCCACACACTATTCAAACGCGATTCGGCTGTTAGCGCGTTAGGGTTGAAATAGTCCATAACGTCTTTTTAGGCGCGCTAACTTTTCAGTCAATAACGTTGCCAACAACGCTAGAAACACCGCCGACGCTAGCGCGTGGATGAGGTTGAACGGAACCCCGCTGAGGTAAACCAACTTGGCGGCGCTCCAAGTGAAACTGGATGCCCAAATCATCACTGACGCGGTGTCTACCAGCAACCCATAGATGATAAATGTGCCGAGCGCGCCGTACAGAATCAGCAGCGGCTTATAGCCGCCAAGTCCGCTGGTTTTAGCCAAGCGTTTTGAAAAAATAACCCCAGCTAGAAATCCGAGCAACCCATAAGCGAACATTTGCCACGGCGTCCAAGGTCCATGTCCGAAAACGAAGTTGGACACAAAGCCGGTAAGCGCGCCCACAATAAACCCCGATTCTCGCCCTAAGCTAGCTCCGGTGATGATGACGATAGCAGCGGAAGGCTTAAACTGCGGCAGCATAAAAAATGCCGCCCGCCCCGCAACAGCGATGGCTGTCAGCGTTGCGATAATAACAATTTCTCGCGCTTGCGGGCGACGTCCTTCAAATGCGGCAAAAAACGGCAACATTGCCAACACAATGATGACTAACGAGACGAAGTAATAGCTACGATCAAAGCGAAACAACACCGAGCAAACGATGACGGCAGGGATACCTACTAACGCCAACACCCACGTTAATATCACTCGGCGATTCATCGAGCACCCCCATTAGCATCTTGCGAAATGGTTGCTTTAAGCGGCAACGAGCGACAATACGTCACTAGATCGGTGACGTTTACCGCACCCGGTACCAACCCTCGCCCCAGCCGATTAGCCGCCGTGGTGTAAAAACTGTTCCCAGCGAAGAACTCCCGGGGGGTTCCTTCGGCAACCACAGAACCGTCGAAAAATAACAGACATCGAGAGGCGTAAACGCTGGCGAACTCCACATCATGCGAAACCATCAAAATGGTGAGTCCATCTGCGGTAAGTTGCTGCAACAGTTCAGCTAAGCGCGTCTTAACCGGGTTGTCCATACCTTTCGTTGGTTCGTCAAGCAACAACAGTTTGGGGCGGGTTAGCAACGCCATTGCTAACGCTGCACGTTGCTTTTCGCCACCGGACACATCATAAGGATGCCTTTCCAATAGCTGCGTAATCCCAACGGTTGTAGCCGCATCCCGAACGGCGCTACGACGCTCATCGGGGTTCTTATAGTGCTGCGCCGCCGCATCGCCAAGATCGTCGGCAATGGTGTTACGCATGAATAGCGTTTGTGGGTCTTGCGGTAATACTGCTAGTCCGGCTCGAAATAACTCCAGCCCGCTCGCTTTCTTCGGGTCTAAACCGAGCACGCTAAGTTTGCCGCGATAAGGTTTATGCGCTCCAGAGAGCACCCCAAGAGTGGTGGTTTTGCCACCGCCATTACCGCCAACGATACAGGCGAACTCACCCTGATACACCTTGAGATCGACACCGCGCAGCACATCGTCACCGTTTTTGTCGTACCGAAACCACACGTCTTGCGCGGTGATGACGCTAGTCGCTTCCCGGTCGCGCGTCGTTACAACCGTGCGAGTCGTAATATCGCGCAACCCACTTGGGGAGATCGTTGCGATAGCAACACCAGCACCAGCAACATCCGCCACATCAGAACCACCCATCCCGGCAGCACTATCGCCCCCCTCACCCACATCCATCACAGCGCAAACCGCACCAGCGCAACTTTCGCCCACTGGGGCATTCATCTTTGTAGCAACGCCAGCAACGTCAACATCCGCCGCCGGAGTTTCGCTCGGAGACGTTGCAATTCCAGCACAAACCTCGGCTACCTCTACTTGGCTGGAACACGCTAACGAAAGTTTCTTTCTTAAGTAAGCGCGCCCCTCTCGAATGGATATTGGGTTTTCAGTAGTTGACCTCAAATCTGCACCAGAGTTCGCGCCCAACGCCAACGCCAACTTCACAGCAGTCGGCAGCGCCGCCACCATCGGATCGGAAGTTTTCGCTAACATGCGCCCGACGTTGCGGGGCAACTCGTCCACTATCAACCGTCCGGCATTCATAACCAACACCCGATCACACAACGGGAATGCGGTTTCAAGTCGATGCTCGCTGACAAGCACCGTGGTGCCAATCTCGTCATTGATACGCTTTGCCGCTGCCAGAAACTCCATAGCTGCGATAGGGTCTAGCTGCGCTGTCGGCTCATCGAGAATAAGTAGATCGGGTTGCAGCGTCATCACGGCGGCGAGATTCAACAACTGCTTCTGCCCGCCAGAAAGAGTGGCAACGTCTCGGTGGTACCACGTTCCAACTCCAAAAAAACTTGCCATCTCCGCCACCCGCCGCCGAATCACTGCCTGTTCGATACCAAGTGATTCCAATCCAAACGCCAACTCGTGCCACACCTTGTCTGTAACGATCTGGTTGTCTGGATTCTGCAACACAAAACCAATCCGGCGCGCTTGCTCAGCCGAACTCACCGCTGTCAAGAGACGCTCATCAAATCGCACAGTACCCAAACGGGAACCGTGTGGAGTGAGCGCCGTTTTCAAGTGCCGCAGTAGCGTAGTTTTGCCGCAACCCGATTCGCCGATGAGTAACACGAACTCCCCCGGCTCCAATATGGCGTTCACGTCAGAGAGCACTTCCCGCTTACCTTGCGGATAACTGAAAGTTAAAGATTCAAACGCAACGAGCGCCATACTGCCTCCTCACGTAAACCCATGATTAGCGGCGTGGCGCATATTAACCCCCACACTGCAATAACTAACCATGACAGATAAGATGCGGCGTTCAAATCGAAAATTGGGAAATAGTTCGCACGCAACACCCCAGCGACGATAGCCACAATCACTACCAGCAATCCGCCACCCAACGTAACCCCAGCGGCTAAATCGCGCTGCCGGAAGCGAAAATCGGTGTACGCGGTACGCCCCGGCAAACCATATCCCCTAGCCAACATGGAATCTGATGTATCAACCGCATTTTCCAACGCCCAGGTGAGCATGATTGAGAACACAGCTGAACCATGTCGAGCACGCGCATACCATGAGCCAGAGAACACATCTCGCCCGATACCTCGCTGAGCGGCAGCGATGTGTTTAGCCTGCACGAAGTAGCGCGGCAAGAACCGTAACACCATTGAAAACGTAAGAGAAAGCGCCGGAATCATCCGCCCGAATACACAGAGAAACTTATCCGATGTCATCACTTGGTTGTAACTGACAAACCAGAGCAACACCGCGCCAATCATCAGTGATGCCGCCAACCCGTACAGTATCGACTCCAACGTGATCGGGTTGTCGTACCAGTAGCACAAGATAGTCATACCACGATGATTAAATATCGGATTGAACAGCGCAGCGAACACCATCATTGCTAGCACCCCTGGGAACATTTTCCGAATCCCCGACCATCCTTTCAGATAGCATACATACGCTAGCGCACCTACAAACGACACTGCCAAAATAAGCGGATGTAGAAACACCACGCTCACCCCGACCACCGTCACGAAGTGGCCAAAAACTACTGTGGGATGTAGCGTCGAAAACGCATCTTCGTTGTTACGCATCACTTATCCCAACGCGCCGCTGCCGCCGATGTCGCGTCCCAGTGCACGGGTATAGCGCCACTTGATAACGTCGCCGTCTTTCAACTTGTACTGGCTAGCACCGTAGTTCGGGAACCAGCCGTTAACTGAGTACATCCAGCCACTTTCTGAACCCCCATCAAACTCATAAAGGTTATGAATAGCTTCTACGTATGCGCTGTTATAAATCACAGAGTTGCGAAACGCCATGTGAATGCCGTGCGCGCGAGTTTCCCGTTTAAGTAGTTCAAACACTGATTCACCTGGCGCGAACTCCACTGCAACCGCGCCAAGAATCCAACCATTAGCTGGGCAGGTGGCAACGCCGCGCACCGTTTCACAATCAATAGAAAGCGTCACTGTGTGTAGCACCGGGTTAATGGTCGTCGTGCTAGTAGCAGTGGTTGACGACGTAACCGACGGCTCGGCGGTGGCGTTACTTGAAGTAACCGCTGATGTGGCAGTCGTGCTAGTGGAGGTAAGCGATGCTGTAGCGCTGGTTTGCACTGTATGAGATGTCGTTGTGGGCGCTGTAGCCGGTTTATTCACAACGCCGTCATCACCAGTCGCAGTAGGCGACGTTGACTCACCCGTAAAGCCGTTGGTGGTATTCGTTGCTGGCGCGGTGGTATCGGGAGTGTCGTCTGTAGTTGGAACTGCGGTCAAACTAGCTGACGACGCTGAGGTAACCGACTCGACAGCCGTAGTGCAACCAAAGAGACTAGTAGCCGCCAAAGCGACGATACTTGCCACAACACGTCTCCCAGCACGAGACATAGCTATTTTCATTTTGTTCTCTTACTTCTTTAGTTCTTTTGCAAGATGTTGCGCTGCACTACGTAGCCGCTGTTGCTGCGGATAATTAACCCAAGGTAACTCCGCTGCCCGGACAGCCATTCCCCAAGTACGGAAACGTTGTTTGATGATGCCAGAACTGGGAATCTCAGTCTGTACTGGAGTAAACCCATGCGTTTCATAAAATGCTTTGAGTGGAGCTAGCAGCTTCTTGTCGCTACTAGAAAGCGGTTCACCGAGACACCAGTAGCGCGCTTTCCTAGCGCCAGCGCCAGTGCTCATCGCGTTCCCCAACTTTCACACAGGTTACCCTGGAAATCATCGGGCAAGTACCGAAGTTTGTAACCGCAGTACCCCGTTATTGAGCGCACTCAACCCGGCAAGTTCTTTAGATTCTGAGAACCGTCAGCCGTCTCACAACCCCCATTTTGGGCGGATACAAAAGCGACCTCCCTTAAGAGATCGCTATTACAAAAAGCCAAAGCGCCGCAACACTGCGCTATAAGCAGATGAGTAACTCCCACGATTCCTAAGAGTAAAGATTCTCACGCGCCACTGGCTAGTCTCCTGGCTTTAGTTTCATCCTCCTGGACACCTTCCTCACCCGGCACTTCCTCCGCGCAAGTGGCACATCGTCCATTCGTCAACTTTTCACAGTTAGGTCGCAGCCCCGGATTCGCACCGGGTTCCTAAGTTATCGCTTACGCGACCAGTAGCACTTATATTCAGTTATGTTCCCACATCTTAACATTCCTATCCGGCGGTGCCACAATAATTCGTAGCGCTCGACGGTGCCGTGAAATTACCAAAATTAGCAAACTTGCGGGGAAACCCATCAGAGCACTTTAAGCTATTCATTCCGGCGAATGTAACCGTAAAACCTTAAAGAAACGCCGAATAATTATGCATTGTTGGCTTAAGCGTCTAGTGGAGCGGCTTTCTATCACCAAACTGCGCTATTATGTCGCTAGCATCGCATTGATCAGAACGCCACTAACGTAGATTGGTTTGCCTTGAGCGCGCCGCCCCTCATCACCCCACGAGTCTCCATGCTGGCCAAGTTAACAGCTACTGACGCAGTGTTATCGTCACTTGGAGTATCAAATTATCGTAAGTATTTCATTGGCGTTACCGCGTCCAACATCGGCACCTGGATGGCTCGCACCGCGCAGTCTTGGTTGGTGTTGATGGTACTTACCGACCAGAGCGCCATCGCATTGGGGTATGTGAATGCATTGATGTTTCTGCCAACGCTTATCACTATGCCCTTTGCGGGAACTTTCGCGGATCGTTTTCCGAAGCGCCGTATTCTGCTCACTGCTCAAGTGGTTATGGGAACCGACGCACTTATCCTCTCCACTTTGGTACTCACTGGGCAAGTTCAGCTTTGGCAGGTGTATTTAATCGCATTTATCGACGGCACTGCGGGAGCGTTCGATAACCCGGCGCGCGCAGCGTTTGTGTCGGAAGTGGTTGGAGACGAGCAGTTACCGAATGCGATCAGCCTCAACTCGGCCTCATGGAACTCAGCTAGATTGTTTGGCCCTGGTATCGCCGGAATATTGATTCTAGTTTTCGGCACTGGCCCAGTGTTCATCGTTGACGCATTCAGTTTCGCCACTATGGCAGGTTCCTTGATAATGCTGAACCGACGTTTGTTGCATCCCGCACCGCAGCAGAGCGGTAATCGTGCTGGATTGGTCGCCGGATTGCGCTATTTGAAACATCGCCCTGATTTGGTGGTGCTTATTGCTATCGGCGCAGCGGTCGGCGGGTTAGGGTTCAATTTCACTATCTCTAACGCCGTAATGGCCACTCAGCAGTACAGCCGCGGGGCTGGCGAGTACGGCGTTCTCGGCACTCTGATGGGGTTCGGAGCGCTGATAGCTGCGATCATCTCTGCAAAAACTGGCGGTTTTCGTATCCGTTACATTCTGGGTGGCATGGTGACCTACACTGTCTTCTCTGCTTTCGCTGCTTACAGCCCAACTTTCGGCTTATTTGCCGCCCTACAGGTGCCGATCGGGCTTTCAGTGATAGTCAGTCTGCTAGGCGCTAACTCGCTGCTGCAAACTGCCACTCTGCCTGAGATGCGCGGGCGCGTAATGATGGTTTGGGGAGTGATGATGACCGGTCTAGCACCCGCTGTATCACCAGCGGTGGGGTGGTTGGGAGATCACATCAGCCCTCGATCTACGGTACTGTTCGGAGCGTTTGCTGTCGGGCTGTCAGTAATTATTATCACTTGGGTAATCATGCGCTACCACCACATTAAAGTGCATCTCGTCACCGGCGATGGTATGCCTAAAGTACGGTTGCAGTATGCAGACGCACCCACCCTTGATTACAACGTACGGAGATAGCGCCATGCTCTCAGCTATCAACCCGCATAAACTCCTGTGCAGCCACAATGACCAACTTTCGCTGCTAGCAGTAGCGCGTCCACAATCCGCGCTGAGCATTGATAACCCTCGGCTAGGTAATGCGCCGCTTGTTAACCGCAGCACGCCAGCAGTTCTCAATCACAAAATATGGGGGCGCTAGATGCCCACACTCGCTTGGCACGAACTGATGAAGTGTGTAGTGGCCGATCGTGACGGCCATGTCGTCGGCTCCGTTAGGCAAGTTTATCTTGATGACCGCAGCGGCAAACCGCGTTGGGTGACGGTGCGCACCGGGTTCTTTGGTAGCAAAGCAGTGTTTGTACCACTCGTCTGCGTTGCAGTGAAAGATGGTGTCATCATCACGGCGTATACCGCTCGTCTCATTCGAGATTCCCCCAGTGTCGACGCCGACCAGCACATTGACGCAGTCGAAGAAGCCACGCTTTATCACTACTATGACATCGAAACAAAAGCCGGGTTGGCATTATTAGAGAACTTCGAAACTTTAGATGACTTCATCGACTAAAGTAATCACCTCTTCCATAACCGTATGCCCGGTTGCGAATCACTAGTACCCGAGTTTTTCCGCTCTTGGATGGTTTTGAAGTCGAATACGGGTTTGGTTAGGTATTTCGCTGTTACTTTGGGATGTTTTCCTGTATCAAAGTGGAATATTGTATCTGAGGTTAGTAACAAAATTGTGTACCTTTTGAGTTTCCCCGTCACTGCGAAGTGCATAGCGCAGCGCGACGCAACAACACACAATAACGTATCAAATCTCCCCATCACCGCAGGGAATGTAGGGCAGCGCGACGCAATGACAGACGATAAGTAATCGTGCAATAACGTAGCAAGTCTCCCCGTCACTACGAAGAGCACAAGGCGACACGACACAACAACGCACAACAACGTTCCCCCGTCATTGCGAGGAGCGTAAGCGACGAAGCAATCCAGAAAAAGGGTGCTTGCTAAACAAAAAATGATCCTGTTCAATAAATCCGAACCAGAAAGACTCACATAAGCAACACCCTAAATAACTGGACTGCTCCACACCCTTTTGGACACTCACAATGACGGACGACGAGTAGTCACACAATGGCGAATATATCCTCACAACGTGCAGCAACCCGCGGTGAATAACACTTAAGTAACTGGATTGCTTCACGCCCTTTCGCTCACCCGCAATGACAGATGACAAGTAATCATGCAAGGGCGAATATATCCCCACAGCGTGTAGCAACCTACGGTGAATAACACTTAAATGACTGGATTGCTTCACACCCTTTTGGTCAGCGTATTTTGAATCCTATATAGCGTGTTCTTCTGGCCAGACTCTTAGTAGGTTTTCGTATGCGTGCACTCCTGAATCGCCTGCTCTTTGCGGCACCAACGAAAACACCAACGGACTCCTATGCCAATACTTCCCCAAACACACCGACCTCAGCATCTACCCCGAAACATACCTCGACGCAGTCGCAGAAGAACTCAACGACAGACCACGCAAAACCCTTAGACGGGCAAAACCCTCCGAAAAAATACTCCAACTACTCAATCAAATGACACAATGAAAACGACAACAAAGCCAACCATCGTTGCAACCGCCACTAGAACCCAATTAATGGGCACGTCTTGCTAAACACATCAACCGACGCGACCCATACCCCATCCCTGCATATTCATAGTTATTCATCAATCCCCCTCAAAAGAAAAGAAACAAGTGTTGCAACGACCACTAGAACCCAATACGGTATTCCGAATATAAACATTGATACCGATGGTGACGGTATCCCAGATATGAATGTGTTATATCGGTTGCTAGGTGATACTGATTTTGGTGTGTTCACGGGTAACGGTGTGCGTTCTGTAAGCATTGCCGCTCCATATAACAAATTCGTAAAACTACTACTCGACGACGATACAGTCGCTGCATCGAACTACACGGTTACTGAGGGCAGCACAGTGATCACACTACAAGAGTCATATCTTAAAACATTTACAAACGGCACATACTGGTTCACCGCCATATTCACTAATGGGGAAAGT
>JAIRZI010000013.1 GCA_031267295.1 Propionibacteriaceae bacterium
GGGGTTGCGCTATGGGTCAAGTGTATGTTCATTTGGGTTTGGATGAGCGGATTGAGATTGAGAAGGGTTTGGAGCGTGGCGAGTCTGTGAGAAGGATCGCGTCTAGGTTGGGTCGTTCAGCTTCAACAATCTCTAGGGAAATCCGGCGGGGTATGTGGCTTCCTATCAACGAGTCGGCAGCATATCGGCCGTATCGTTCACCCAGGTTCACTGGCCCGTGGATGGATGCCCGCTACGCTGCCGGGCCAACTCAGCGACGAACCCGTATCCGTGCAACCCGTTCACACCAGCCACGCTTATTCACCCAGAACAATGTAGTGACATACGTCACCGACAAGCTACGTCAAGGCTGGTCACCCACAATGATCGCTGGACGTGGAGTTAGAGACGGTATCCATGTGTCTCATGAATCAATATATCGATGGATATATTCAACGAAAACTCGTAGCCGAACATGGAGTTGTTATCTGAAACAAGGCCATAAACGCCGCCGCCGCAAATCCGGTCGCCGTGTCCACCGTAGCCATATACCATTCCGAGTGTCCATCCACCAACGCCCCGACGTGATTAACCAACGAAACGAGTTCGGGCATTGGGAAGGAGATAGCGTGTTAGGCGCTAAAACAGACCACGATGGTATCCATACCGAAGTTGAACGAGTAACCCGATACATGATGGCAACCAAAATCAGTGACTTGAAAGCCGAAACAACCGCCACCGCTCAACTAACCCTATTTGCTGACATACCAGCCCATGCCGCTAAATCCATCACTTTAGACAACGGTGCAGAAAACCACCGCCACTACCTACTCGACCAACTAGCAATACCAGTGTTTTTCGCTGATCCTTACAGTGCTTGGCAACGCGGCACCAACGAACACTTCAACGGAATCCTTCGCCGCTACCTACCCAAAGGCACCAGCCTCACAACCCTCACCAACCAAGAACTCACCGACATCATAAACGAAATCAACAACAGACCCCTCAAATGCCTCAACCGGGCAACACCCACCGAAACATTCCAACAACAACTACAATCAAACCAACACACCACCGTTGCACTTCCAAATTGAAACCGGCAACGGAGTAATCCATCGTGACCACTAACTGCTTTAAGATTCACCGTTCAATCCATGGCGGGCGATATGACAGCAGTGCGCGGAATATGCAACGTACGTGCAAAGGCATTACGTGTTAATGCCAATCGTAAACATTCGGGGTTATCGTGAAGCCATGCTCCACGACCTGGTAAGCGTTTCCGCTCATCACGCACCACAACACCAGCGGCAACAACATAACGCAGTAACTCGCTACGCATACCTTTACGACGGCAACCCACGCAGCTACGCTCCGCTGTCGAGTTGCTCGATTGTCTCTGATTAACTGCCGCCGCAGCACAAGTCAACTTTGCTCACCTGGCTCTACCGCTTCGGCATCGGACACTTCGGCATCGGAACGAATATCGATGCGCCACCCGGTAAGACGTGCCACCAAACGGGCATTCTGTCCTTCCCGCCCAATCGCCAATGACAACTGGTAATCGGGAACCACCACTTGCGCCACTCTAGCTAGCGGGTCTACCACCGTGACCGAAGTAACTTTCGCCGGGCTGAGCGCATTGGCGATGAACTTTGCAGGATCGTCATCATAATCAACAATATCGATCTTCTCTTCGTTTAATTCATGCATCACTGTGCGCACCCGTTGCCCCATCGGTCCGATGAGCGCACCTTTCGCCGAAATGTTCGCATCGTTAGACCACACGGCTACTTTGGAACGATGCCCCGCCTCACGGGCAATGGCTTTGATCTCTACCAACCCTTTCCCGATCTCTGGCACCTCAGCGGCGAACAACTTCTTTACTAGGTTGGGGTGGGTGCGCGATACCACCACCTGCGGCCCGCGAGCTTCCTTACGCACGCTCACCACAAACACTCGGAGTCGGGTACCGTGCTGGTACACTTCACCCGGAGTCTGTTCAGCTTTCGGCAAGATAGCTTCCAGAGAACCGACATCCACCCGCACAGTTGCGGATTCCGAATCTTGTTGCACCACACCGGAAACGATATCGCCCTCCACACCGGAAAAGTGACCGTATTTAATCTCGTCTTCATGCTCGCGCAACCGCTGCATAATCACCTGACGCGCCGTGGCGGTGGCGACATGACCGAAATCTGATGGGGTAGCGTCATAGAATCCCACCTGGTTGCCATCAGCATCAAACTCCGGCACATTGACGCTCACCTTGCCGGTGCGGTTATCAATAGACACCATGGCACCAGGTTTCGGATCGGCAGTATGATTGTAGGCTCCCAGTAGCGCTTCCTCGATAGCGGAAACTAAGAAAACAAATGAGATGTCTTTATCACGTTCGATAACACGTAGCGCGTTCATATCAATATCCACGGCTACTCCTCTCCCCCTAAGCTGTGCTTTGGATCAAATTGAGCCACCACAACCCTAAAGAGCGAAGCAGATGTCGTAACGCTCATCATCGATCCTTCTGTTGTACGGCTAAGTTGTGTACTCCAGCATAGCCGTGCTGCTGGTTACAAGCTACGATCCGAGGAACTACTCTCAGCAGGTTCACAATTTCGCAAAACCCCAGTGCGCTGTTTCGCGTAATAAAAACTAACCGCGTATCTCCGCTAGCACTTCACGGCCAGCTTCCGCGACCGGCACCTCGCGACTCGCCCCGCTCACCCGATCCCGAATTTCAACTGAACCAGTAGCGAGCGCACGTCCGATCACCACAATGGTAGGGATACCCAGCAGTTCAGAATCAGTGAACTTCACGCCAGGACTGGCTTTCCGGTCGTCAAGTAACACCGCAACACCAGCAGCATCCAACTCTGTCGCTACTGCGTGAGCAGCATCAAAAACCGCCTGATCTTTACCGGTGGCTAACAGCAGCACATCATATGGTGCCACCTGCCTAGGCCAAGCCAACCCCTTGTCATCTGCCGTACCTTCTGCGATAGCAGCTACCGCGCGTGATACCCCTAAACCGTAGCTACCCATCGTCACAGTGACGAGCTTGCCGTTTTGATCGAGTACTTGCAAGCCAAGAGCCTGCGCATATTTGCGCCCTAACTGGAAGATATGGCCGATCTCAATACCGCGCGCCAACTTTAACTCCCCAGAGCCATCCGGCGCTGGATCCCCAGAGCGCACCTCGGCAACATCAATCACACCATCTGAGATGAAATCCCTACCGGCCACTAGGTCATACACATGATAATCAACCTCATTGGCACCGGTAATCCAACGAGTGCCCGACACAACGCGGGGATCAGTTAAATACTTGACTCCGGCACTTCCGTTCAACCCCAACACCTGCTCAACCCCTCGCATTGGACCGATATAACCGCGAACCAGTTCAGGATAAGCAGTAAAATCTTCTGCGGTGAAAGGCTCGAACTCAGCGGGAGCTAACGCCGTTTCCAACCGTTTCTCGTCCACTTCTCGGTCTCCAGGCAACCCGATCACCAGCGGATAAATAGTGCCGTCCGGCTCACGTACCTTGAGCACCACATTTTTCAGCATATCCGCACCACTCCAAGGGCGATCCGCTCTGGGGTAGCGTTCGTTGGAGAACGCCACTAGGGTTTCAATGGTGGGCACATCCGGGGTTCGTTCGACGTGAGCATCTGGAGCGTTATCATACGGTAGCGGTTCCGGTGCCGGGATGGTTACCGCTTCGATGTTGGCGGCATAGCCACCCGGCGAATATGCAAACGTGTCCTCACCATTGGGAGACAATGCCAAAAACTCTTCCGATGCCGACCCACCCATCGCTCCAGCGTCCGCTTTGACGATGCGGTAATCGAAACCCAACCGATCAAAGATACGAATATAGCGGGCGCGATGTGCCAAATACGCCGCCCGCAACCCTGCGTCATCAATGTCGAACGAATAGGAATCTTTCATCACGAATTCACGGCCGCGCAGCAACCCGGCACGCGGACGAGCTTCATCCCGATACTTCGTCTGAATCTGATACAGCGTGAGCGGCAAATCCTTGTAGCTTTGCACCACATCTTTTGCCATCAGAGTGAACATCTCTTCGTGGGTGGGTCCGAGTAGCATATCCGCCTGTTTACGGTCACGCAAGCGGAACAGATTGTCACCGTATTCGCTCCAACGACCGGTCGCTTCATACGGTTCCCGTGGCAGCAAACCCGGGAAACGCACCTCCTGAGCGCCCATATTGTCAAACTCTTCCCGCACTATCGCCTCAATTTTGCGCAGTACTCGCAACCCTAACGGCATCCAAGAGTAGATTCCTGGAGCCACCGCACGAATATAACCAGCACGCACTAACCAACGATGGCTAGGAAAGAAAGCATCAGCAGGGTCTTCGCGCAACGTGCGTACAAAAAGGTTATTCAACGAAGTGATCACGAAAGATAAGGTTAATGCACCGGCGCGCTTAGAAAAACTAGTTTCCTTAGGTTTTTTTCAACACGCAGTAACCTAACACCTCTTTGACAAGCTTCGATTCTTTTCTAAATACCTGGAAACGCTTCAAAAAAATGCTATCCACCGCTTCAAAAAAC
The DNA here is from genome assembly GCA_031267295.1 of Propionibacteriaceae bacterium. Taxonomy (GTDB): domain Bacteria; phylum Actinomycetota; class Actinomycetes; order Propionibacteriales; family Propionibacteriaceae; genus WRGV01. The sequence goes on from JAIRZI010000013.1 coordinate 4,560, forward strand.
TATCTGCTAAGGGCGCATCACCGGTGGTTTCGACAAACTTCCCGCCACATTATCCACCGACCACGCATGATTAACCCGCGCATCATTTAAGTATTTACGCCCCAAAATCACTGCGATAAGCCAGCGCGGAAACTGATGCGAATTCGTCATTTTTGCGCAGCTCGGCAAGCACGCCATCCACGCCACTAGTTGACTCATATTCATAGGTTGCCTCTACTAGAGTGCGCGTGACGGTTTTGCTTTTCAACCGCGATACCCCCGCTTGTTTTAAAGCGGCACCGACTGCGTCCTCTGCGGCTGTTTCGTATTTAACTACCACCAGATAGGCGCTGGAAGAACGGAATCCGAGCGAAAACCCGATAAGAAATAACGCTCCCAAAACAGCGGAACTGAGCAACGCAACAAGATATAGCCCCGTGCCGGACATAATGCCAGCAGCAACCGCCCAAAACATGAAAGCAGTGTCCACAGGTTCTTTCACAGCGGTACGAAATCGCACAATGGACAACGCGCCAACCATACCAAGCGATAACGCCAAATCGGATTTGATGGTCTGAATAACCACCGCAGTTACCATAGCAAGCAGCAGTAGCGATAGGCAGAACTGTCGAGAGAACACCACGCCGTTAAAAGTGCGCCGATATATAAAGATCACAAATAACCCAATAATAAACGCCACCAGTAGCGAGATAATCATGGCTGTCGGCGATACCGTGTCGGAAAACTCGCGTAGCACGCTATCTTTTATCATGTCGATGATGTTCATCGGATTCCCCAGTTTCTTCCCAGCACCTCAAACCCCACGATTACTTCATCATTTGGGCTTGAGCCATTTTACTCACCGCTTCTCGGGAAAGCGCCACATTTTCTAACACTAGTGCCAACGGCTCCGGTAAACACTCATTAAACTTCACTTCCAACACCACCCCATCAAATGCCCGATAAGTGGCTCCGGCCACATCGAACAGATCGGTATTCCATAACCCAGAACGCACCTGCGAATCAAAAGTAATCCGAGTATCGAACACGTCATACAGATATGCTTCCCGCAAATACTCGACGATCACGCTCGGTCGCAACGCTGTTAGCTGCATATCGCGCACCAAGGTAGTCAACAGTTCGTCGCCCACAATTTGGTTATATTCTTGACGCATCAGTTGCTGCGCTTGGCGCAAAGTGAGCGGAGCACCCACTTTAGCGGTCATCATATTGTGTTTATATTTGCACTCCAGCACGATGCGCGCCGCCATACCGTTATAGATACGGATGCGGTACTTTTTGCGATACTCCACCCCATCCACTTTCTCCAGATAAGCGTCGTTGTTTAACGTGTCAAAGTACAAGCTGCGCACCACATATGTACCGGAAGCATCGGAATGATCATCGCGATGCAGCAGCGGACGCAGCCACAGCTTTAATATCTCCGCCTGCTCAACGCTGGTGCGATATTTGATTTCGTGTCGATAGTTTAGGCGGTTCATCGGATACTTCCGAATAGCTCTTGAGTACGCTGCGCGGAAAGGCCAAAAAATGAACGTGCTTGTGAAGCCATCACCGCCGGTCGAGCATTAGCAAAGCTATCCAGTCGCTCCAACCCGGCGTACCAATCATCCATAGTGAGCCCCCAACGAGCCTGATTCCGCGGCATCTCCGCCGCAATGACAGCACTAATCTCGTCCAACTGCGCCTTGATGATGTCATATGTCCAAATATTGTTCAATTGATACGCCACTCGCTCAACAAACCGCTCTCGAAACGTGTCACTGCGCATCAGGCTACGCAACAACGTGGACGGTGCCAACCCTTCCTGCAACCCGTCGGGGCTGGTAGCGAAATCGAAGTAATTGACGTACACGTTGTACATGGAGTAATCCATGTCATATAACACAAACCGCCAACGGCCATCGTCAACCTCGGGATGTTGGAAGAATCGGCAGTTCATGGCGATGTCATTGTTGGTAACAAACGATTCCGCCACCCAGTAGTCGATTAGGTTAGCAGTATCTATTAGCTGCTCAATCCTTGCCCACACTACCGGGTCGGTGACATCGTTTGCGCTGATGTAGTTCACCAGTTCGTTATAACTGTTCCAACTACCGGCGGTGGTGTCACCATCAATGCGCAAAATGTTAACGTCTGCAGCAGCTACGGCTACGTCGTAGTGGTTAGCGATAAACTCCTCATCCACTTTTTCCCGAATGTCATAGACCCCCCAATAGCGAGCGTTCACATACAAAATCACTGGACGATACGCCTGAACGTCGATAGCAGTGTGCTCATCAACCAAGCTGGTAACCAGTACGTCAGTAATGAAAGCATCCTGATAATCCTGCGACCCACTACGCAACACCAGCGTGTTATACGCCACAGAATCCCGATCGGGAAACACTCGGTAGTTCAGTTCTTTCATGCCGTATTCGCTGCGAAACTTCAATGCGAAGCTTTGCTTCGCCAATCCTCTAGCGCTGCCGCCAAATAATCGGAAACCGCAAGGAACTTGGAACCCACCACCAGTTAACTCGAACAGTTCCACCGTGCAAGGTTCCTCAATATCTGACTCCCAAACTGCGCTAGTAACGGCGTAGAAATCGGCGGGCGCTAACGTCACCGACATCACAGCAATAGTGTGATTTTCGTTTATGACATATGACGCAGTGGACACTTCGCTAGTGATACCGTCCAGCACGCTCACCGCTTTTACAACGGTAGTACTACTTAGGGTGAGCGCGCTCGTGTACTGCGGTGCGCTCGCAGTGGGGGTGCTACCGTCGGTGGTGTAGTGCACTTCTCCCGCACCGACGATCGGCACAGTTAATGTTGCTACATCGTTATACACACCGGGAGCAGTGCGAATATCGGGAGCGGCTAATGGGCTGACGACACCGGAACTGTTCGGCGCAAGCGGAGTGGGAACAGCGAAGTAATAATAACCGTCTCTTGCGCCCCTACCCATCGTTAACCCCAACGGGATTTCGTTTAGCAGCACACCATCAATTAGCTCCGTACCTTGAAAAAGATAGAGCGATTCGCTCTGACCTAACTTGAATGGCAGATGCTGATAATCGGCGTTGCTGAGCGCCGCATCACCTGAAGCCATCACCACGTAGTACTGTCGGGGTTCCAAGATAACATCCGGCAGCGAATGCAGCAGGTTAGCGTTAGTGGACAGTGCGTATTCGTAAAGATGTATGGGCGTATCACTGTTATTGAACAGCTCAATCCAGTCATAAAACTGACCGCCGTTTTGAGCTAACAAAGTGTCGTTCCGATTTGCTATCTCTGATAGTACTAACCCCGGTCGATTAACCTGATATTCAGCCATGAACTGCGCGACCCCAGCAAGATCATTCGGATAACCGGGGCTTACTAAACGTGAGGATTGTATGTTAGCGCTGTCATCGCGCAGCAGCGCAAACCCGTTTGGCAAGGCATCATAGTCCAATAACTCTTTGATTTTGCCGTCGCAGCTCAATAGCACCACTCCAGTTTCGCTTGATAATCGGAACCCGGTAGTCAACACAGCATCTGGCGAATCGTGGGTGTACGCCACAAACATTTCTTGCGCAGCCAACGTCACTTCGGGTAAGCGCCACCGGAATGGCCGCGACCGAGTGTCAGAAAGGTAACAGTTCGCAAGATCAAGCGGTTCTGATCCAGTGTTTAGCAGTTCAATATATTCGGGCAACCCACCGTCATAAACCCAGGTGGCGGCGTTCCGTGGTAATACTTCGTTGATTACTAGGAACCCCCCCAGTTCGCTAAGCGATGCTAGGTAGTCGCGGAAACCATCCGCAGTGTTCGGATACCCCGGAGTTGCCAAGTCGCTCACTACCCAAGTTCCGGTAGCGTCTCGAATCATCGTTTGATTCGATTCGACGGGAATAGTCTGCACTTCGTCGATGACCCGAGCGTTAGGCGCGATGAGAGTTAGCGTGTCACCACCACTTGCAGCTAGCCGAAAACTGGCGTTTAGCCCCGCGCTGCGCGTTCCCGTTAGATAAACCGTCAGATAAGCGCCCGGCTCAATCAGTGTTCTTGGAAATGCCCAGCGCGTCTGCGCACCCCGATCTGATAGCCCATAGTTATACAGGTCGATAGTTTTGGCGGTACCGTTGAACAACTCTATGAACTCCGTAGGGTTGCCCGCTGTTGAAAGCACCGCCCCGCTGGCAGTTGGCGCAATCTCGTTTATCACCAGCGCGTTTTGGTAAGGATACGGCTGCTCATTACCAGTGACTTTATCGCGTACGAAGAATGACAAACCCAGCATTAACGTAGCGGCCAGTAGCAGTGCAAGCAGCAACGGGAGATTACGCTTGATGCTTGCTAGTTCAAGTTTCATTTTCTCAACCCCCCATTACTGCTGAACTACGTATATCTCAAAGGGTAATTATCGCCCAATGATCTTAGCGTGCGCCGTGAGTCTACCACCAGATATTTTGAACCAACCACAACTTGGTGACGCACCAGTTCCTTAACGAGTGAACCCAAGACTGCTCAATGGGGTTATTTGCCTGAACTGAGCAGTATTGAGCAGTTGGGAAACGCCGATAACACCTAAGTTTTTCCTTTTTAGTGTGGGAGTGGTTATGGTGGTGTAAACCTTGGGGCTTAAATCAGGGTTATTCAAAGTGGTGGTATACATCACGCGCTTACTTATCGTTCGTCACTGCGAGTGAGCGAAAGGGCGCGAAGCAATCCGGTTATTTAGGTGTTACTTATGTGAGTTTTTCTAGTTCGGGTTTATTGGATAGAACCATCTTTTGCTCAGTGGTTACCTTTCTGGATTGCTTCGTCGCTTGCGCTCCTCGCAATGACGGAAAGACTTAGGTACGGCTACTGCGCTGAATCGCCCTACACTCCTCGCAATGACGGAAAGACTTAGGTACGGCTACTGCGCTGAATCGCCCTACACTCCTC
>JAIRZI010000083.1 GCA_031267295.1 Propionibacteriaceae bacterium
CACAACCCCAGCCAGTAACGCCAGAAACATCATCAGGAGACACGCTATGAAACAGTATTTAGATTTATTACGCCAAGTGAACGAACATGGCATCGCTAAATCAGATCGCACCGGCACTGGCACTACCAGCATATTCGGTTATCAGATGCGTTTCGACCTCAACGCTGGATTTCCGTTACTCACTACAAAAAAGGTACATACCCGTAGCGTATTCGGTGAACTGCTGTGGTTTCTGCGGGGCGACACTAACATCGCCTGGTTACACGAAAACAACATCAGCATCTGGGACGAATGGGCTGACGAACACGGCGACCTCGGGCCGGTGTACGGCTACCAGTGGCGCTCTTGGCCAACCCCAGATGGCCATCATGTTGACCAAATAAAGGGGGTTATCGAGTCGCTGCGAACGAACCCAGATTCGCGACGTCACATTGTCTGCGCTTGGAACCCGGGCATGGTAGATAAAATGGCGTTGCCACCATGTCACGCTATGTTTCAGTTTTATGTAGCACCTAGCAACCAGCCGGGACAACCGGGCACACTGTCATGTCAGCTATATCAACGTTCGGCTGATCTGTTCCTAGGAGTGCCGTTCAACATTGCTTCGTATGCGTTGCTCACCCACATGGTGGCGCAAGTTGCCGGTTTACGAGTCGGTGAGTTTGTGCACACTTTCGGAGACGTACACATTTATCACAACCATCAAGAACAAGTAGCAGAGCAGCTAAGCCGTGCTCCTAGAGAACTGCCGCTACTCGAACTCAACCCTACGATCACCGAAATTGATAGCTTTGAACTATCCGACATCACAGTTACCGGCTACCAACCTTGGCCCGCAATCAAAGCCCCAATTGCGGTGTAACCGGCGTAACGGCAAACAATGATGCAACTTGAAACGACACGGTGTCACAGATGATTGAAAGTTCAACTTTGCTTACGGTTAAGAATGTACCCGAAAAACTCATTGGTATTGCGGCGGTAGCAAAAAATGGGGTGATCGGAGTGAACGGCGCTATGCCGTGGTACATACCCGAAGATTTCGCGTACTTTAAGCGGACCACACTGGGAGGAATCTTGGTGATGGGTCGGCGCACTTTTGAATCGATCGGACACCCGCTACCGGGACGTACTAATTTTGTTGTCTCTAGTTCTCCGCGCCCAGTGCAGTTCACCGATAGTAAGTTCGATGAACTATATTGGGAGCCTACGCTGACAACTGCTCTCGCAGCAGTTCGCATTCTTAATGAGACTCTAAAAACAAATGTGTTCGTGATCGGCGGTGCCACAGTTTTTCAAGCTTGCTGGCAGTTCCTCAGTGATCTTTACATCACCGAAGTGGATGCCGCCCCAACTGGCGATACATTTTTCCCAAAAATAGCTGCAAACGATTGGCGGGAAACCTGGCGAGAACCGCATGATCGATTCGCATTTGTGCGCTATACCCGGCGTACTGACAACCTGAAAAACTTAAAAAAACATCAGCGGAAATAACCGATGAACCAACTACTATCCCTTAATCAACAAGTTCATGGTTTGCTTTTCACACTTTTAGAGATTCCGCAACAAACCAACAACATGTCACCCACCCCTAAGGAAACACTGATTTTTTCTGCACAGCCCTGGGAACTTATGGATCGGGCGATCTCGCTCACCCCGCCCATCACCCCAACGACGTGCCCAGAGAAAATCAGTGCATCCCTACCCAACTGGATGCTCCACAGCGCATATGCGGCATCCTTAAAGGGTAAGTGATGCGCACCGAAGCGTCTATCTTGCATCTAGATTTAGATGCTTTCTTCGCAGCGGTTGAACAGCGCGACAAGCCGAGCTTGCGCGCTAAACCGGTGATCGTCGGTGGTATCGGCGGGCGTGGGGTGGTGTCTACCGCTAGTTATGAAGCGCGAGTTTTCGGGGTGCATTCAGCGATGCGCATGGTGGACGCACGTAACAAAGCTCCGATGGCTGCGGTGTTGTCGGGACGATTTCAGGCATATCGACAATCTAGCCGTATCGTGATGGGGTTGCTCAGTGAACTATCTCCGCTGATTGAACCACTGAGTTTAGACGAAGCATTTGTCGATCTGGAAGCGGGCAATGTTGACTGCTCTGATCTAAACAAAACCGAGCAGTTGATGAGTGAGCTACGCGCGGAACTAACTAAACGCACCGAGGGACTGAACGCTTCAATTGGCGTTGGCACCTCAAAACTCATCGCAAAAGTGGCATCCGAGATAGCAAAACCGAACGGACAGTTACTGATTCCTCCCGGCGCAGAACTAGCATTGCTAAGCCCACTACGGGTACGCGCAATACCAGGTATCGGCCCGGCGACAGTGGAACGACTAGCAGTGTTAGGGATACACACCGTCGCAGATATACAAACCGCTCGGGAAACTGAACTGGAGCATGAGTTAGGCACACGCGCCGCTAATTGGCTGAAACAAATCGCGTTTGCAAAAGATGACCGGGCGGTGGAGCCGTACCGTGAAGCGAAATCCATCTCTTTAGAAGATACCTTTGCAACCGACATCATTGATCGGGAAGAACTCGCACGCATTATCGTCTCCGATGCCGTGCTAGTGGCGCGTCAATTGGCCAAACACCAAGTATTCGCACGAACCGTCACCATAAAAGTGCGGTTGCCAGACTTCACCACCTACACCCGCTCGCGTACCTTGTCAGGAGCTACTGATCGAGCGGAACGAATCGCGCATGTAGCGCAGGATTTGCTAGCTGGTATCGATACGCCAAACGGAGTGCGCTTGCTGGGAGTCGGCACCGCAAACTTCACCCAGGCGGCACAAGAGGAGTTGTTTGACGAAGATGCCGGGCGTATCACCGAGGAAGTACGCCAGAACGCACCTACGTCTCGCGGTTCCCGCCATATACACGCTACTTGGCGGCCAGGAGATGACATCACCCACGACACTTTGGGACGTGGCTGGGTGTGGGGCGCTGGAACCACCGTGGTAACGGTGCGTTTTGAAAGTCGTGCTACTGGAATAGGGCCGGTGCGTTCATTTCCGATCGACGATCCAGAGCTACATCCCATCGACCCACTACCTATGGAATGGGAGCGTGCAACCGACGACTTAGTAACTTAGCGCCAATATGCTCTAGAATCTTCACGAGCCGGAGTGGTGGAATTGGTAGACACGCAGGTTTTAGGTACCTGTGCCGCGAGGCATGAGAGTTCGAGTCTCTTCTTCGGCACAAATGGAGTATGTGCTGTTAACCCAGCAGCAGAATAAACCGTTGCATAGTTCTTTACCAGCTATTTAGCACAGTAACGTATCGAGTTCCCCCGTCACTGCGAAGAGCATAGAACGACGCAACAACACACAACAACGTATCAAGTCTCCCCATCACTGCAAAGAGCGCAGGACGACGCAACAACGTTCAGTAGTGTATTGGGTTTCTCCGTCATTGCGAGGAGCGCAAGCGACGAAGCAATCCAGAAAAGACAACCACTGAAAAAACGATCCCGTTCAACAAACCCGAACTAGAAAGACTCACATAAACGACACCTAAATAACTGGATTGCGTCACGCCCTTTTACTCACCCGCAACGACAGACGACGAGTAGTCACAAACGTGCGAATATATCCTCACAACGTGCAGCAACCCGCGGTGAATAACACTTAAGTAACTGGATTGCTTCGTCGCTATGCTCCTCGCAATGACGAACGATAAGTAATCATGCAGCAACGTATCGAGTTTCCCCGTCACTGCGAAGAGCATAGAACGACGCAACAACACACAACAACGTATCAAGTCTCCCCATCACTGCGAGGAGCGCAAGGCGGCGCGACGCAACAACGTTCAGTAGTGTATTGGGTTTCTCCGTCATTGCGAGGAGCGCAAGCGACGAAGCAATCCAGAAAAGGTAGTTACTGAGCAAAAAACGATCCCGTTCAACAAACCCGAACTAGAAAGACTCACATAAACGACACCTAAATAACTGGATTGCTTCACGCCCTTTTACTCACCCGCAACGACAGACGACGAGTAGTCACAAACGTGCGAATATATCCTCACAACGTGCAGCAACCCGCGGTGAATAACACTT
>JAIRZI010000093.1 GCA_031267295.1 Propionibacteriaceae bacterium
GTGTGGTGACGGGTGGTAAGTGATCGCGTGACGTATAACACCACTTTGAATAACTCTGATTTAAGTTCAAGGTTTACACCACCACAACCACTTCCGCACTAAAACGGCGAACTCGGGTACTAACGTAGCGGACTGGGGTAATAATCAACCCAGCATTGCTCCGGCACCTGGTCGGGTGATCACTGTGGCGGCTTTTTGGTGAGCGAAAGCGCACCAGCGCACTAGACGAGGGTCGTTCGGTGCGATGTTCCGCACGGTTCTTGCCGACTCGCCGGTTTTCGTCAAGTCGGTTAGCGCTTCAAAGAGGAACCCAGCCGCATAAGCGTCCCCAGCTCCGGTGAAATCCACAACTCCGGTGACTGGTGCTACCGGCACTCGCACCGCTCCTGCCGTGCTGCGGAATAGCACAGGGTCGCCGCCATGTTTGATGACCAACAATCGCTCGGCGGGGGCAGCGATGTCCCAACCCAACATAGCGGCTTCCAACTCATTAGCGAACACGATGTCGGGGTCGAGTTGGACGACAAGTTGTGCAAAACGTTCTTCGCCGATGAGACGCAAGATAGCGGTAGAAGATGTGTCTAAGCTAGTCAAGCCGCCATTTGCTGCTACTTGCGCCAGCGCTGTAAAACAAGAATCTGTAGTAGTGCCGCCCTCCAGCGAATACGTGGTGATGTGCAGTGCACTCAAATCATCAAGCCAGGCGTTGGGTACTTTGCTCAATTCAGCATTCGCCGCCCGATCAGGCAGCATGGTGCGTTCTCCATCTGGGCTGATGAGCACGATGATGGAACAGGAGCGCGTTCCGGTGGTGACGCATACTTCGACACCCTCACTTTGCAACGTTTCTACGACGAAACGGCCACTGCGATCTGAGCCTACACAGCCGATAAATCGAGTGGGCAGCAGTGTGGCCGCCACCGCAGCCAGATTGGCGGCGGAACCTCCCCGAGTGCGCACTATCCGGCTTGGCGTGTCCGTACCATGCTCCAAGGGAAGAGACTGAAAAACTATAATGTCTTCGCTAATATCGCCGATGACGCCAAGCTTGGGCATGTTTACTCTGCTAGTGCTTTGGCGATTTCGCTACCGAGTGCGACGTTGCCGCGATACACCGCCAAGTTAGCTTCTAACGATTCGCCGGAGGTTTCGCGTTGCATGTAGTCAAGTAGGAATGGTGTGATGTCGTGGCCGTGAATACCGCGCGTCTCACATTCAGCCAACGCTTTGATAAGCGTAGCGTCGTGTAGTTCACGGTCCAGTTCATACGCTGGGTCTACTGGATTAGCGACAACCACAGCGCAACTAAGGTGCAGTTCGTCTCTAGCTCTGGCCAGTTCTGCGATCTGCGCGGGAGAATCCACTTGATAATCCACTTTATAGCCGGAATCAGATACATAGAAACCGGGGTAATTTTTGCTGCGATACCCCACAATAGGCACGTTTAGCGTCTCGAACCGTTCCAAGGTGGCTGGAATATCAAGGATGGATTTCACACCGGCGCTCACCAACACGATAGGGTATGTCGCCAGCGCAATCAGATCAGCGGACTCGTCGAATGTAGCGGATGCCCCCCGATGCACGCCGCCCAATCCGCCGGTGGAGAACACTTTAACTCCCGCCTGGTGGGCAAAAAATGCGGTGGCCGCCACTGTGGTACCGCCGGTTAACCCGCGCACCTTGGCGATAGGAAGGTCGCGTACTGATAACTTCACGACCTCGTCATCGTCGGCGAGTTCATGCAGTTCAGCAGTGCTTAATCCGACAACTCCAACGCCATGTAGTACGCCGATAGTTGCCGGTACCACTCCAGCGGTGCGCAACTGCTCCTCGGCCTCCAAAGCAACGGCTAAGTTACGCGGACGTGGCAATCCATGTGTGATGATCGTTGATTCCAACGCCAGTACCGGTTTTCCGGCGGCTAACGCTGCCGCTACCTGTGTTCCTACGCGCATATTTCCTCCTATAAAACGTCACTTTAGTTTAGTATCCTGCGCCAGAAGATTCGCGTCAGAGTAACGTTTGGAATCCGCATTAACCGTGTTAGCTGTGGATTCATCGCATGATTTCGTGATTAGTTCCTCATTGAGGTAGCGTATCTTAGCGCGACTGGCCCCTATAGCTCAGTCGGTAGAGCGTCTCCATGGTAAGGAGAAGGTCTGCAGTTCGATTCTGCATGGGGGCTCTGCTCGGACTAACATCCGGTCAGGGCGGGGTAGCTCAGGTGGTAGAGCAAGCGGCTCATAATCGCTGTGTCACGGGTTCGAGTCCCGTCCTCGCTACGCAAGTAGAGGTGACGATACTTAAAGCCTATGAAAGCAATACTGTGGCGAAAACTGCCGAAAGAAGTTTTCGTAAGTAGCGTTCCGAACTTCGCGAGAGCGAGAGTAAAGTGCGGGCTGGCTTGACCAGTATGTAGGTGTAGTCGTTACAATAGGGCGTTGCCGTACGCAGTGTGTGGCTTGGAAGAGTTGAGGCGAAAAAGATGGCTAAGAAGCAGGCGGACGTTCGTCCGAAGATTACTATGGCCTGCACGGTGTGCAAGGAACGCAACTACATCACCAAAAAGAATCGTCGCAACACGCCGGATCGTCTGGAGCTTGCGAAGTTTTGTCCGCGTTGTGCTCAGCACACCGTGCATCGTGAAACTCGTTAAATAAGCACTGATTTTTTATGTGCTGTCACTGGGGCGACGGACGGGATGAGATTCTTCGTGTCAAACTTGCAAGAACCGCTTTCGGGTGTTTTCTTTTTCCTAAAAGCTAATGTTTAGGCGGAGTGCACCCTAAGAGTCAGCCGATTTTTTGAGCGGTTTATGCAACAGCATTCCGCTAAGCATGATGACGAAACTGGCTGCGACTCCGAACCAAACCGGGTCGATGCGCGCCGAGCTAAGCCAAGAACCTAGTACGGTAGCGGCGGGTGCTGCAATCATCGCCGGGACGACGACGCGCGGATTCACCCGAAAAGGTAAGAAAAGTGCCGCTATTACTGGCCAGAACGCCACCGCGCCGCGCAACCCCATTGATAGAAAACTCCAGGAGAGAATCAGCCCACCCATATTGAATAGACATACGGCGGCAGCGCCTAGCAACACTACTAGTAGCACTGCGCGGCTGATTAGCAGTTGTCTAGCATCGGTTGGTGTTACTGTGAGAGCTGTTTGGGTATTGTTGGCGCTCATTCGTTGCGGTAGCAGATCACGCACCAATACAGTGGCTATGCCGAAACTCAAACCGGAAGCTGAGCCTACCAACACCACCAATAGGACGGCTAGCGCAACTCCGGCCGGTAATGCTGGTAGGTGGTCTTTGATGAAAAGTGGTAACGCTAGCCGCGATTCGATACCGGGGTGACTGACGCGCATCGACATCCCGACAAGCACCCCAAGCGCCCCAATAATTGGTACCAATGCTCCGGCGCTCAGCGTGCCCACTCGTGACGCTTTAACCGAACGAGCTGATAGCAGCGTCTGAAAATATGCTTGCTCGGTTACCACTCCTAGTACCAGCGAGATACCGGCACCAGCATCAAGGCCAAAACCGCGCGAGTTGAAGTTGAGGTACTGCTCAGGTGGCAAAGCGGGGTTGTGTAGCAGTCCGTTAAAACCGCCAACATCACTTAACGCCAATAGAGCGCAGGTCGCCACAGTGAGCAACAACAATACAGTTTTCACAATGCCGACGTACCCTGCTCCAAGTGAGCCGCCGAACACCACGTATCCGATCACCAATACGATCATCAGTGTGAGAGCGGGTAAGTCGCTTAGATCACTGAAGGCGGTGATCAGTGCGGTGGCCGCCAATAACTGAGCCACCACAGATAGAAACGTGCCAATGCTGGAGAGTATCGCGCCAGTTTTAGCGGCTCTTGTTCCGAACGCACCACCTATCAGTCCGGGCACAGTTTGTACGCCGCAGTTATAGACCGGGCGCAACAACACCGTGCCGAACAGTAACAACCCGACGGCGCAACCTATGGTGAACCACCAAGCAGACAAACCATTGCTATAAGCCAACTGTGCGGTACCGATGGTGGCAGCGCCGCCAGTGATGGTTCCGAGCAACGCCCCGGCAACCAATGCCGGGTTGGCTCGTCGGGCGCGTCCGGTGTAGTCGTCATGTGTTTTGACTTTGCGGCCGCTCCACGCTCCAACGGCGATGATGATGCCGAACACCAGTGCTGCGCCAAAGTAATGCATAGGAGACACAGGCAATGATTCTAGAGTGTCACTGCGTTTGAACCCGCTTCGCCGCCCCAAGCGAAGTAATATGCGCAACGCTTCCGTTTCGAGTTTGGCTAGGTTCGCTCGCTATGAGTGGTAGGTGGTATCTGGTGGTTTTTTCTTTTCTCGTGTTGGAGTTGTGTTTTCTCTGTTGCTGGATGTTGCGTATTTCGCGGGTAGTAGGTGGTATTCGATGGGGATTTTCTTCCCGTATCGAGTTAGTGTCTTCTCTACTGTTGCTGCTAAGCGTTGCGCACCTCCGCAGGTAGCTAAGTGATACTGTGCGTGACATGTATATTGACTTGAACTCTGATCTCGGCGAAGCGTTCGGCTCTTGGAACATGGGGGACGACGCAGCTATGCTCGCAGTTGTCAGCAGCGCTAACGTTGCCTGCGGTTTCCATGCCGGTGACCCGTTGGTGATGCGACGCACTTGTATAGCCGCCAAACTGGCTAGGGTTGGGGTGGGCGCTCACCCAGGGTATCCCGATCTGGTGGGGTTCGGACGGCGGAGGTTGGATTGTTCGCCGGAAGAAGTCGCAGCCGATGTGGCTTACCAAGTGGCCGCGTTGCTGGGGGTGGCGAAAAGTGTTGGTGCAAAAGTAACCCATGTGAAGCCGCACGGTGCTCTCTATAACGTGATTGCTAAAGACGCATTGCTGGCAACAGCGGTTGCCAAGGCGATCAAGGAAGTAGCTCCTCAACTGCCAGTGCTGACGCTGCCGGGTTCCGCGATGGTCACTGCCGCGCAGCAGGTTGGGATTCGTGTGGTTACAGAGGCGTTTGCGGATCGGGCTTATAACGCCGACGGTTCACTGGTGGATCGTCGGATAACCGGCGCGGTGTTACACGACATTGACCTTATCTGTGAGCGTATGGTGCTGCTTGCCACAGAACACGTCATATCAGCGATTGATGGCACCGAAATTGAACTATCCGCGCAAAGCATCTGCGTTCACGGTGACACTCCAGGGGCAGTGAGAATCGCCCAAGCGGTGCGCGCCGCTTTAGAAACAGCTGGAGTCGAGGTGCGAGGTTTAGGACGGCGAGTAGTGCCGCTCTAAGAGTTCCTGCGTTGGTTTGGGGTCTGTCGGTTTAATGGCGGAGTGTTTTATTGCCCGTGGCTGCTGAGAAGAGCACCTGAGACATTTCTGCAACAGGCTCTATAACCCTCTCCATTTTGCTAGCTGGTGTCATTCGTAGGGGCCGAGGAACCGTTCTCCATTGAAGTGGATCAGGTGGGTGGGATCGTCAGCGCACCACACTTCGGTTTCCCATGCGATCAGCGTCAGATACTTACGCATGACGGCACGGGACGGGAAGCAGGAGACATAGACCAGTCCAGCCGTAGACCCTTGAAACATGGACGACAGTTCCGAGTGTCTCTGCCCGTCCACTGAGCCGTGACTGGCGGCAGCCTCAAGCAGTAGTAACCAGTTCTTGTCCGGCAGGTAGACCACGAGGTCTGGCATTTTGCCGTGCTTGTCCACCGTGACACCGAGACCGGCCAGTTCGTCCTCATGGAACACGGCCCACTTTTCAGCTGCGTCTCCCACATAAAGGACGCGACCACCCGGCGCGTAGTAGGAACAGAAATCGTCCACCATGTCCTTGATTAGGGCGTTCTGCCCGCCAGGGCTGAGCGTCACAGGGTTCCCGTCGGGCAGGACGACCGGGATTCGCGCCATGTCTCGCTTTGCGGCATACTGGGCGACTAGGCCGGGCGCGGCCTTGAGGTAGTCAGCCAGAAGACCATCGAAGTCGGCTGACCCGTAGGCGCGGATCAGGTTGAGTGCCTTGGCTCTGACCTGGTAGCACCATTTAGGTGAGTTGACTGGGCGAGATGGGTCGTCGGGGTTCTCCTGAACCAGTCCCGCAGCTACGAACTGGTGTAACGTGAACCGCCTGAGCGTCTCCCGAGTATTGGGCGCATACTCAACACTGTACTCGTCCCTAATCCAGTCCATGATGGCGCGAGTCCCTAACGGTGACGCTTCCGCGTCCGTCCATGAATTGTCTGGTCGTAGCTTGAGTAGCGACAAGAGGATCAAAGCTGAGCGTTCGTTGGATCGCTCGGCATCGAACCCGAGGGATTCGAGGATGATCTGGGCTTCCTCAACCTGAGGACAGGCTTCTTCTTTCATATCGTCACCGGTTCCAGTGTCATCTGCCCGACGAGATCGTCGAGGTCTTCTTGTTCGGGTAACTCATCAAGGCCGTAGCCGAGTTGGCGCAAAGTGTTTTCGTCTGGGTAATTCATAGACCTCAGGTCGGTTGCGTTGACTTGGGTGTGTCCCGAGAATGTGCGGAAGTAGCGATCCACTACAGAACTGTTCAGCCACGCGCACAGCCCCCAGGCTAGTTCTCTGTCCAGTCCAGCCCCGTCCGCATGGAAGACATTGAGGTGGTTCTCGAACGCGACGGGTTGTCCGTTATGTTGGGTCGGATCCCAGACAGCGGCGACTATCCGGCGACGTTCTTCTTTAGCTGAGAACCGCCTGACCAACACGTAGTAGCCGCTTGGCAGCAGCACTTTGCTGTCGGAGGCATCCAGCAACCGGAAGCCTTGGGCTTTGCCGATAGAACGCGGCCATAGTACTTTTCCGCCGCGCAAATTGCCCGGATAGATCAGCGGTACGCTGTCCGGTTTGGGGGTGCCTTGGAGGTTGGGTAGCGCCCGGAAATCAACCACCCGACCCGTAGACACTTCGACATCTAGCCCGGCAAGAGAACAGGGTAATGATTCGATGGTTCTCACCGCGTCATCATCGGTGTCGTTTGTGGTGATCCTGATGAATTGGTGGGGATCGTCGGGAGACACCAGATCGGCGTAGGCGATAACTCGTTCGTTCAGTTCGCCCATGTGATCGCGCGACGAAGTGATGGCGACTAGGCCTGGCTTTGCGCCCTTGGTCGCCGAGAAGACGATGTTTTCTTGCAACACTCCCGTGTCGGCGAACACCGTGGAACGAGACTCGAACGTGTGAATCCTGTCGAAGCCAACCTGACACAGCAGACGCTTGCGGAACTGCTCGAAATAGGGGCCGTTAGCGAACGAACGAGGCGTGATGGCCACAAGTTGACCTCCGGGACGCAGCGAATCCACACCTAATGCGACAAAGGCAGCGTATAGGTTCCCGGTATCCCATCCCATTGCCGCTAAAGCTCGGCGCTGCCATGAGATTGCAGCCAACTTCTTGTATGGCGGGTTCATGATGACAAGATCGAAGTCGTCACCCAACCCCGCCTCTAAGCCGGTTTGGAGCGCAATTACATCCCCGTGAACCACTTTGACTCGCACATGTATCCCAGTATGTTTACCGTGTTCCTCACACAACGCGGCTGTCTTCGATAGGGCTGGTAGGAGGTTGGGGTCAAGTTCGACAGCCACGACCTCAATCTGTCCGACTTGTTGTTCCCGACAGATACGCTCAACGATGGCCGCTGTGAGTATTCCCGAGCCGGCACCAGGGTCTAACACTCGCACAGAGTCGACCATAGGAAGTTTTGGCAATGCGGCGATTAACTCTGCTGCACGCTCAGGAGTGAAGTACTGGCTCTGGGCGGATTGAGCCGACTGGTCGAGACCAATCATGGTTTCCACCCGCACCCATTCAGCCTGATGCAACAATCCATCACTCACGTCACCTAGCTTACGGGTCGCTACTGACAGAACCGGGCAAAGTATCCAAGGTCGCCGTTTCTACTGCCCTCCCCATTTTCCTTTCCCCTTACAAGAAACTCCCCTCCCAAGAATGAGTCACAACCCATCACCCACCACATAAACACTAAAACCTCAAGATAAACGTTGTTGGTTGGTGATGTGGGTGGTTTTGTGGTTGGGTTTGGTGGTGTGAGTGATGGTTTAGAGGTGCCTTTCGTCGGCGAGCGGTGAATATGGAGATGAGTTGAGAGCAGTGAGCGGTTTTACAGCCACATCAACCGGGACAACCAACGTCCTTCGTGATGTGCGCCGGGTTGGCGAGTGTGCGCTACTAGTTGAGTGCGCCGATCTGAGTGAGGTGGTTGCGCTGTATAACCAACTTCGCACTCATCCGCTACCGGGGCAAGTAGACCTATTGAGCGCTGCCCGTACCGTGTTGGTGCTGGCTAGCACTCCGGCTGCCGCATTAGCGATGCGATCACCGCTAGCTACGCTGCTAGTGGCGACGGATACGACTGCTGTTGGTAAGTCGCTCACCGTTGATGTGGTTTATAACGGGGCGGATATTGTGGATGCCGCTGCTCTACTTGGGCTATCGGTAGATGCGGTGATAGCGGCGCACACTGGACAGCTTTGGGTAGCTGCTTTCAACGGGTTTTTGCCCGGGTTTGCTTACTGTGTCGGCGAGAATCATGTGTTGGATGTTGCCCGTCGAGCTGCTCCACGCACTGCGGTGCCAGCTAACTCAGTTGGTTTGGCAGGTGAGTTTTCCGCTATCTATCCCAAAGAATCGCCAGGTGGTTGGCGGTTGATCGGCCACACCGCCGCCCGACTGTGGGAACTGGGTCGTCGCCCCCCGGCGCTTATCAATCCGGGAGATCAGGTGCGTTATATCGCAGTGCGTGAACTGCTTCAAATGAGTGATCCGTCGCACCCGTGCACTGTGCCGGAAGAGGTTCCCAACCATACCGGTACCTCTCTTCACCCGGCGGATAGCCGTTTAGAAATAGTATCGCCTGATTGGTTGTCGCCCGTTGAAGATGCTGGACGGCCAGATTTGTCTGAGTGTGCGTTGGATGTTTCGAAAGCGTTAGATCAAGCAGCGGTTGTTCGAGGGGGTACGCCGGTTGGTTTGGTTACGTCTTCTTCTCCTGTGGTGGGTAGTTATCTGGAAGTGGTATCGCCTGGTTGGTTGTCACTTATCGAAGATAGGGGACGTCCGGGGTTGCTAGGTAGTGCGGTGGGTGTTTCGGGAGCGTTAGATCAAGCAGCGCTCGCGCGGGCGAATACAGCGCTAGGTAACTCATTGGATGCCGCTGGAGTTGAGACTCTTGGGGGGTTGGAACTTGTAGCGCACGGCGCAGTTAGTGTTGCTGTTGTACCTCCGGGGGAAGATGCTATCGTGCAGCAACTAGCGGATGGAGAAACGCTGCGAGTTCCACAGCCCCGCTACGGCTTACGCAGTTATGTAGCTGCCGCTGGAGGTATCGCATCGCCAAGTGTGTTAGGTAGCCGCTCGACGGATATTTTGTCAGGCCTTGGCCCGGAACAGCTAAATGTTGGGACGCTACTGCCCATCGGTTCCGGGTCAGCGGGTACTGGGTTAACGAACTTTAGACCAGCGAACTTTAGTTTGAGTGAAACGCTCACCCTACGTATCACCCTTGGCCCGCGTGAGGATTGGCTTAGCGCAAAGGCTTTGGCATCGCTTACTGAACAACGCTGGGAGGTCAGTAATGCAGCAAATCGCATCGGGTTGCGGCTAATCGGACAACCGCTACAACTTGCCAACACTACCGAGTTGCCGAGTGAGGGCATCCAACCGGGAGCTATTCAACTCCCGCCAAACGGATTACCAGTGGTTTTTCTGCGTGACCACCCCACCACGGGAGGATACCCGGTAGTGGGAGTGGTTGTGCGCGCCGATCTTGATCTGTTAGCTCAGGTTCGACCCGGCGCGCATATCCAATTTGTGGTACCGGTTTATTAACCGTAGGTTTTGGCAACTCAATGTTTGCTACGAAGTTGAAGTGTGGCGTTCTTGAAGAGTGCGTTGTAGATTCGTTATGAAACGTGTTACGCCATGCCACCACCGCTTCAAGAAATGTCCGACCCGACCTCTAGGATAGTTTCAGGCACTTGAAGTAGGAGAGCTTGATGACTAACATGCGTCGAGTGACGCAGACACTGGATGTCTCACGTCCACTGGCTGTGGACTTGTTCGCGGGAGCAGGGGGGTTGTCACTCGGTCTTGAGCAAGCCGGGTTCGATATCGCTGCCGCTGTGGAGTACGACCCGATTCATGCCGCTGTTCACGAGTACAACTTCCCTTATTCCAAGACGTTCTGCCGTGACGTGGCGACCATGACCGGGAATGAGATTCGTGAAGGATCGGCCATCGGCTCGCGGGAAATCGAAGTAGTCGCAGGCGGACCACCATGCCAAGGATTCTCTATGATCGGTAAGCGTGCATTGGACGATCCCAGAAATGCCTTGCTCGCCCAGTTCACTCGTCTCGTGATCGAGTTACATCCCCGCTACTTCATCTTGGAAAACGTCGCCGGTCTCACCGTCGGAAACCATAGACAATTACTTGATGAAGTGATCAAGGCCATGGGAGCCGCAGGATACAACACCCTTTTGCCCTACAAGGTTCTCCAGGCGGCTGATTTCGGAACCCCCCAATCTCGTAAACGTCTCATCTTGATAGGCGCTCGGCAGGGTGTTCCGGTTCCTAAATACCCCGAACCGCTATGTATACCTCGGCGCATCGACGGATTACTACCACAAACAGTTCTATCCCCAGCGCTACCAATTGGCCCTTCAGTAACCGACGCGCTAGGTGACCTACCAGATGCCGACAACTTCAAAGAACTACTGACTGACGATCATGTCCAGGCAGAGTTCGGCACACCGTCGGAGTACGCGGCCGCGTTGCGTGGGCTTACCAAAGATAAGGGTAACTTATCGCGCCCCAGACAGTTCAGCGCCGAGCTTCTCACATCTTCAACCCGAACCATTCACACCACCGAGTCGATTCAACGATTCGCCGCCACCGCACCAGGAACCACAGAAAAAGTGTCTCGGTTCCTACGCCTGCATTCCGATGGCATTTCGAATACTCTGCGAGC
>JAIRZI010000049.1 GCA_031267295.1 Propionibacteriaceae bacterium
ACTAATCCGAAAACGATTACTCCACTTTAGTGCAGAAAAACACACCAAAACAACAGCAAAATACCTAACCAAACCCGTATCCAACCCCCAAAACCACCCAAAGGCGGCGAACTCGGGAGACCCCGCCAGCGGTATAGGTCAGCGCGCAAACACTTAAACGCATCATCCGCCAAACCCCACTAGAAGCACAGGTTAGCGTCTTGCCAACGTTTTGTCTTTAAGTAAATCTGCAAGCAACTCCGCCCACTTCTAAGAACTGACGCTTACAACACTATTTCAACATCTCTATTTGACCAGAACGCTGGAGAATAGTGGAGGATTAAATTAGCGTCGTCTTTTGGAACTTCAAAGATGACGGAGCCGGATTTTTTACCGCCTTTCGCCAACTCCCCAGAACCTAAGTTATCGTCATCGCTGACCCAAGCTGTACTTTCGATAGCGCCGTTTCCGTCCTGCATTTCCCAGTCAAAAGTGTTAAAAGAAACTCTGGTATCGGATTTGTTCTCAATATAAACACTCACTTTGACATATTCTTTGCCCGCACTCGGCTCGACATATTTAGCCGTCCAATTTCTCTCAACTCTTTGGACAGTGATTTCTTTGCCATCAAAGGCTATGACATCGCCCACTTTAAACTCACTCTGCCCTTGGGACGGATCATCACTTTGCTGCCCTTGGGACGGATCATCACTCTGTTGCCCTTGGGACGGATCATTACTTCCCCCAACTTTTACCGGTTCGTCACTGCCTAGGCTGGTATATACACTTCCAAAGATCGCTATGACGACTACCCAGAACCACCATTTTTTGAAAATAGGTTTTTTCCCCTGCTTTGAGTCTTGAGTATCGGTACTCATATTTTTCTCCAATGTTCCACGCTATATGAAATGAAATATTGCCCGGAACAAAACCGACATCGCCAAGTGCGCTAAACCTAACCGTAGACCAAACGCTTGCCAGGCGATGCCGTCTTAAGTAACCAGACACATGCCTACGGTATCCCCCCCCCCCCCCGTCAAATTAAAAAATTCGCCAGCGACTCAGCTACATAACCCACATTGCGAGTGTTAAGAGCGGCCACACAAATCCGGCCATTATCAACTCCGTAAATGTGGTAATCGCCACGTAACTTTTGCATCTGTTCCGGGGTCAAACCAGTGAACGTAAACATGCCGCGCTGCTCAGTAACAAAATCAGTGTTGGTAACACCATTTGCCAGCAAACCCGCAGCCAACAATTCACGCATCATACGAATGCGCTCCCGGTAAGAACTAACTTCGTCTTCCCACAATCTGCGCAGCTCGGCATCAGCAATAACGGTAGTGACGATGCTGGCCCCCTGAGTGGGCGGGTTCGAGTAGTTAGCACGCACACTTAGCTTTATACGTGAAAGCACTCGTTGCGCTTCGGCGGCATCCGCACAGCCGATAGAGAGTGCCCCAATGCGCTCACCGTACAAACCGAACGTTTTAGAGTACGAGTTGGCCACTAGAAACGTAATACCCGATTCGGCGGCCAACCGCACCCCGATTGCGTCAGCTTCAGCACTTGAAGCGAACCCCTGATAAGCCATGTCGAAGAACGGAGTTAGCCCGCACTCACCGAGCAGCGCAACAATTTTCGCCCACTGCGCATCAGTTAAATCGCAGCCCGACGGGTTATGGCAACAAGCATGTAGCAAAATGACGCTACCCGGCTTGGCCGCTGCAATGTCGTCGCACATACCTTGAAAGTCCACTCCTCCGGTGGTGCGGTCGTAGTAACGGTAACTGCTGATCGTCAATCCGGCACCGCCGAACACTGCGAAATGATTGTCCCAAGTGGGGGTAGAGAACGCTACGGCGATACCGGGCGAGAAACTGTTCAGAAAATCAGCTCCCACTTTTAACGCCCCCGTACCAGCCAAGGTTTGCAGTGTGACGATACGGCCTGTCGCTAGTGCGGTCGAGTTTTTGCCAAACACCAGCTCTTGAGTGGCGGCGGTGAACCCCGGCAATCCGTCCATCGGAAGATAGCCACGCGGGCGCGGGTCGGCGGCGATACGCAGCTCCGCTTGTCTAACCGCTGCCATGAGCGGTAACTTGCCCTGTTCGTCTTGGTAAACCCCGATACCCAGATTGACTTTACGGGGTTCCGCATCAGCTTTGAAAGCATCAGAGATGCCAAGAATCGGATCGGCGGGGGCAAACTCCACTGAGTGAAAAACGGACATAAGCTACACCTTTTCAATTCGTTGACTGTGAAACACCTAACACCAAATAACTGTAGACGATTGACCGCACTCCCTCGGGATGATCTGGTATGCAGTGCAATTTTGCAACCATTCTTGGCGTTGTCAGTTACCGAAGTGGCACGAGCGGTTGGCCACTTAAGAAATACGTATTTTTATGTACCCTACGCCAAGCAACCATTTGAAACTAGAAACTATCACTACAAAAGTGATGCCAGTAGCGACGTGCTCACGGTAGCTGTCTTACGCTACTAGCGACCACACTGCAACATTAAGGAAACACTGATTAATCAGCGTATCCTTAAGCAACGTTTTTTATGGACATTGCCAGATCGCTATCGACACTCGCGGCGCTACGAAACTATCCGCCGTAGCCGTGCACCCCAGCGCGCTTAACGCTTGCCCAGCGTTCACAAGTTCTTCGGGCGCGGCGCTACGGTAAAGCACCGCAGTAGACCCATGCGCACCCTGCCCTAAGTACTCCTCGTCGCGCGATAAATCCCAGTATGCATTTGCCGATGCTGCGCTGAAACCCGCCTCAATATCCGTACAGTTTCTAAACGAGTCGGGATATGACACAAGCACGCTACGGGCAATAGTGTTGGTAAACACTACCGTGTCGCAACCGGCGGCAGCTTCGGCTGTTGCTCGCAGTGATTCTTTGGCATTCGGTTGTCGTTGCGCTACCAAAGTGGGCACGCAACCCATAGCAAGCAGACCAGCTATACAGCTAGCAATCAGTCGTCTGCCGGGCACTGCGTTCCACGCCGCAGCGAACAGTAAACAAAACCCGGGCGTAGCAAAAGTCAAATAGCGAAGCTGGTAAATGTCCAAGTCAAAACCCGGGATCAGGGTTGGCAACGCAACTAGCAGCGTGGGAATAGCAAACCAAGCGGCACCAACCCCACAGCTATTCGCAAGCGCACTGCGCACCCCAGATTTAAGAATGAAAAATATGCCGACGATGACAAACGCCCAAGCCGCATAGCAAACTATCCGCTGAATATCGCCAGTTCTGGCCGATATATTCAAAACTTGGCCGCGAAAAACCTGCATTTGTCGAATCTGCTTGAGCACACCGGCAGGAGTGTTATGTATCCAAGACACTTGCCCACGTTGCCAGAATCCAAAAATAATCACCGGACTAGACACTACAAACCCCACCACCCATGACGTGATTAAGTGCCAGTAGTGTTTTCGCCAAGTGCCGCTAAACCACACCAGCAGCGCATGTACTGGAAGCAAAGCGGCTGCATAGAGTTGAAAACATATCGCCAACCCGAGTACAACACCGAAAGAAATAAAATCAATTAGCCATCGCTCACTTTCCACAGCGCGCTGTAGCAACACAAAACTCCAAACTACCGCCGCCACCGAAAACGCAACACCTCTAGCTTCCGTAGCGCACCAAGAAAGACCCGGACAAACCAGAAACGCAGTGGTGGCAGGCCAACCCAAACCAAACCGCTGTGCCAATAGTGCAAACCCTGCCGCGGCAACTGCCAACGCGAGCGCCGATAGTGAGCGTACGCTTAACTCTGATTGCCCAAACAGCGCTATCCAGGGATGCAAGAAAAGATAATAAAGCCCATTGACCGCGTCTTTGTTTGCCAACAATCGCATGATGTCGGGCACGCTACGTTTTGCAATCGAAAGTGACGCTGCTTCGTCGAACCAAAATCCCGGATTGGCACTGCCGAGTAGGCCGATTATGAACTGCGCCACAAAAGCTGTGCTCATCAGAATCATGCGAGAACGGCGATTTTTCACGTAACGGCCTTCGCTAACTCATTCGTAGTTTTTTCAGACTCATGTGTTTTAACTAACACAACTAGCAGCAGCGCCACCAACACCCAACTCCAGACCATACCAGTGACGTTATTGAACTGAGCCATCGCTGGCAGTGCCAACAAAGCGGCCTGTGCCGGTGTTGGTGCCGTATTGGCGCGCAAAATCGACCCGTAGGGCGTACGCCATAATATAAAAACACACCAGGCGGCGATGATAACAACACCACCTAGCCCGAACTTCCACAACATCTCAAACAACTGCACATTGCTGGTGCGCGGTATGGTGCGCCACCTAGCGGGGTTGTAAATAACAGTATCTACATCGCCGCCGATCAGCATTAACAAGCTGCTGTTGGCTTCTCGCACATCAGCAATATCGCGCACTCGCGTACCGATGGTTGAATCCACATTCCGGCCGATTTTGAACATCCAGGTTATTGTGAACCAGAGTGCCAACCCCCAAGAAAGCAACTGCGGCACGATTCGTAAAACTTTATCGCTGGTGATATTAGCCAAAAACTTGTTACCAGCCAACACTTTTAATAGCTTGCCGACCACTATCTCTCGCAGTACCCAAACCGCACCTACCAAATACAGAATCATCGCAGAACGAGTGTCAAGCAAAGCAACCACCACCCCGAGCGTCACTGCCAATGGCCAGATACGCAACGTCAATGCGGCACACGCTACTAGGGCAAGAACTAACGCCAGCCAAGTGTACTCTTCGGTGAGCAGTTCCGGACGAGTCCAATCCCCGGAGAATGAAATCCGGCCACCACTTAGCAGTGTGACCAGCGTCTCCGCTGCGATGAGCGCCAACAACCCCCAGCCCACTAACCCAACAAGTAGTCGGATGTTTTTATGTGAAAGCCGATCAAAAATCGCATACGCTACCCAAAATACTGCCGCATGTACGATGAGCGCCAACAGGGGTGCCAACCGTCTAAACGAAGGCCCTACGAGCAACGCGGGAGTAGCCGCTAACACTACGATGAGAGCAAACCAAACTATGTTACGCAGTTCGCAGATAATGTTCTGATCAACTGAGCGTTTCATACCCACTAACAGCAGCACCGCCACCGGTGCCACTACGAAATACACCACTTTTACCGACAGCCCGCCGTTCACTGCCATACCACCAATTTTCAACACGTCAACCACAGTGATAGTGCTAGTCAACACCGTTGCCACTGAGACACCTAAAAGTATTCGCTGGTTTCGTAGCACTCCTAGAAAGCGCAGATCGCGTATTTTTGTAATCATTACACCCCATATTAGTCATACGCACAGCTAAGACACCGGTTGAGACGAATCAGAGCAGGGTATCTGCAAGCAAGTAAACCGCTATAGCTGATTACCACACGCTACACTTAGCTACACAAACGATCTCAACTTTTCCAAGAGTAGCAACAGGAGCAGCCCGTGGTCATCACGCAGACGCCGTTCCGAATGTCGTTCTTCGGCGGCGGTACTGATATGCCTGAGTTCTTCGCTGAACATGGCGGGGCAGTGTTGTCAACGACGTTCGACAAATACTGCTATGTAAGTGTTCGTCACTTGCCGCCTTTCTTTGACTATCGCAATGAAGCGGTGTACTCCGTCATTGAACGCACTAAAACTGCTGACACTTTTGATCATCCGCTGATCCGCGAAGCCATGAAGCATCTGGACATGCACAACCTGCGCATCACTTACGATTCTGACTTACCGGCTCGTTCCGGGCTGGGCACTTCTAGTTCGTTCGCAGTGGGTTTATTAAATGCGTTTTATGCCATCAAAGGGAAAACCGTTACCGCTGAACAACTTGCTCAGCAAGCTATCCATATTGAACGGGAACTCTGTCAAGAAGCGGGCGGTTGGCAAGACCAGATCGCTGCGGCGTTCGGCGGTTTTAACCGTATCGACTTCGCGGGCGATACTTTCCAAGTGTCGCCGATCAAGGCCACTAACTCCACACTGTTACACCTCAACCGCAAACTCTTGTTGTTTTTCACCGGATTTGCCCGCTACTCCCATAAAGTACAAGAAACTTTGCAATCAGCGATTCCTGACAAGGTTTGCGAATTACAACGCCTGAAAACCTACGTTGACGAAGCGGAAGCGATTTTGGTTGACGGACGTAACCTCGACCAGTTCGGCTTATTGTTGGACGAATCTTGGCAGATAAAACGTTCTCTCACTAGCAGCGTCTCCAACACCACTATCGATGATCTTTACCGTTCAGCGCAGCAAGCGGGAGCGGTGGGCGGAAAACTATTGGGCAGTGGTTCCGGTGGTTTTCTGCTCTTTTATGCCGCAGAAGACCGCCATGACACCATCCGGCAAGCACTTCACGGACTGATGGAAGTACCGTTCAGCTTTGAAAACTCTGGTGCTAGCACCCTTTACTGTGTAGCGGAAACGTTCACTAAAACCAACGATCGCTCAACCGCCCACCCAGATAACCTAAGTGAAGAGGCGAAATGAACCCACGTAGCCAACAGGTATTGGAGGTGCTGTATGAACGACACCCCGCACTTCTCCCCTGCCGTCCACAAATCGCCCTCGCAGCTAGAACTCTCTGCGAAATGTGGGCTAGCGGTCATAAACTGCTCATCTGCGGCAACGGCGGTTCGGCGGCGGACTCGCTGCACATCGTCGCTGAGTTGATGAAAGGGTTTGCTTACCCGCGTCCCATCCCCGCCGCCGAAGCTGCCGCGATCACTGCCGTTGCTGGTGCTGATGCCAGTTACCTAAACTCACAACTACAAGGCACGCTACCCGCCATAGCTCTCGTTTCCGAAGTTGCTTTAACTACTGCGTTCAGCAATGACGTGGCCGCCGATCTAATCTTTGCGCAGCAAGTGTACGGCTACGGCGCACCAGGCGACACCCTGCTTGCCATCAGCACTTCGGGTAACTCCCGCAATGTGGTATATGCCACGCAAGTGGCGCGCGCTAAAGGTCTGCATACCATAGCGCTCACCGGCGCTACCGGCGGCAAACTTGCGACGTTCGCTGATATAACTATCCCGGTGCCCGAAACTGAGGTTTATAAAGTTCAGGAGCTACATCTGCCGGTGTATCACGCACTCTGTTTGGCTGCGGAGGAGGAGTTCTTCGGTCAGCCTAGTCAAAGATAACTACCATGCGGGCAGTCATAATGGCGGGTGGAAAAGGTACTCGGGTTTCGTCTATTGCGGCTGACATTCCTAAACCGATGCTAGCGCTGGCAGGCAAATCAGTGTTGGCGCATCAACTAGACGCACTGCGCAACCAAGGTATCACCGAAGTCACCCTAGTCATTGGCCATTTAGCGCAAGTAATCGAAGAGTATTTCGGCGACGGCACCGCGTTCGGAATGCATATCCAATACATCATAGAACCGCAGCCCCTCGGCACTGCGGGCGCGCTTGGTATGTTCGCCCCGGCAACACAGGACATACTGGTAATCAACGGCGATCTCATTTTCTCCGTGGACATCGCCCGTTTTCACCGCGCTCATCAGGCTACCGGCGCGTTGGCCACCGTACTAACTCACCCCAATAGCCACCCGTACGACAGTTCGGTGTTGCAGTGTGATCAGTTAGGTCGCGTAACATCTTGGCTCACCACTGAGGACGAACGCGGCTGGTATCAAAACCGCGTCAACGCCGGGTTGCACATATTATCGCCCGAATTGGTTAACACTTTGTTGCCGGTAACCAGACGCGACCTAGACCGCGACGTGCTGCGCCCGCTGATCAGCACCGGGAAACTGTTCGCGTATCACTCACCGGAGTATGTATGTGACATGGGCACGCCGGAACGGCTCACTGCTGTCGAACGGGACATAACCGCTGGCGTTATCGCACGGCGCAATCTGACAACACCACAAGAAGCGGTGTTTTTAGATCGTGACGGCACCATCAACGTATCTCACGGTTTCCTAAACGACATCAACCAACTGGAGTTAATCTCCGGGATGGCGCGCTACATTGCCGACATCAATCGCAGTGGACGGCTCGCCATTGTGATCACCAACCAGCCGGTAATCGCCCGGGGTGAACTGACTTGGGATGGCCTGCACGCCATACACGCCAAGTTGGAAACCTTGCTAGGTGAACAAGGCGCATACCTTGACGACATCTTCGTTTGCCCGCATCACCCGGACGCTGGGTTCCCGGGTGAAGTTGGCGAATATAAGATCGTCTGCGATTGCCGCAAACCAAAACCAGGGTTGTTCTACCAAGCCGCAGAACGTTACCACATCGATTTAGCGGCAAGCGTCATGGTTGGCGATCAGCAACGCGATAAACTGGCGGCAGTAGCAGCCGGCTGTCGGTTCGTCTGGGCTAAAGACATTATTGACGCGCAACGCATGAAGTAAGTTACCGGTTAAACATCGCACGCACACCCAAAGTCATATAGCGCCTATCGGCACTAAATGGAGGCAACAACGCTAACAACCCAAGGTAGGTAACTGCTGCGAGCGCTGCGAGTACCAGCGCAATCCACAGTGTTGAGATTAACTGCGTAACTCCTAAGCAGATGAGCGCCAACGGTACCCCAACCAACAATGGTAGCCGTACCCCCTGCCAGATGAGCCAACTGTCGTCTATCCCTAAATCGCGACGGCAACCGATAAGCGACACCACCCAACCCACAAAAAAAGCGACACTGGATGCCACCGCAACACCCATCGCACCCCAAGGCAACCCCAGCATGAGAATCACCACTGTCAGTGGACGGCTAATGAGGTTTAACCGCAGCAACTTACCGGTCTGACCCATCCCCATATACACCCACTGCGATACTTGGGTAAGCGCGCTAAACAGCCCCCCCAGCGCCATCGCTTGAAACAGTGGCACCATCGGCAACCATCTTTCGCCAAGCAACCAGACCACAACTGGTTCCGCTACGCCAGCAGCCACCCCGAACAGCACCGATAACCCGATACAAAGAGTAGTACTGGCCACCCTGATGTACTCCGAAAGCCTAAGCGCATCCGAGCTTACCCGCGAAAATACCGGCAACACCACGCGCGTTAATGGTGACACCAGCTGATTAATCGGCATCAGTAGCAGTTGATAACCTTTGCTATAAAACCCCAACGGTTCGGCACCCCACACTGCTCCGATCGCCACATTATCGGCGTTTCGAGTTAGGTATCCGACGATCTGAGTACCGGCGGTACCAAGACCGAAGCGAACCAACCCCCGCATGTTGGCTCCGGTTTTGGGCAGTGACGGCCACCAGCGGGCAAACCCTACCAACATTACGAACCCGGTTAGCGCAACCGCCACCTGTTGCCACACTAAAGCCCAATATGAATGTGTGGTAAGCGCGATAGTGATAGCCACAACTAGCCCCACAACTAGCGGCACCACATCCACTAAGCCAAGCAGTTGGAAACGTAAATTGCGGTTAATTTCGGCTCTAAACTGGGCTGCCAGCGCGTTAATGGTGTAAACCCATGCCACTACAAGCGTGATGGAAACTAGCCGATCTTCACCATACAAAGCTGCGATAGGGTACGCCAACGCGCTCAGCAATCCAGTAAGGCCGATCCCCAAAGTGGCATTTATCCAAAACAGGTTTGACTTCTGTTGTTGCGTGATTTTGTCAGTTTGAATCGCCGCCAGGGTAAGCCCCATGTCTCGCAACACCTCTGCAAGTCCGGTTATCGAAACCACCATAGCAACCAAGCCAAAGTCTGTCGGCAGTAAAATCCTGCCGAGCACAATTTGGGAACCCATCTGCAAACCCATTCGCAGTAGCTGCCACGTAATGACAGTTGCTACTCCGCGGGAAGCTACAGTGGCGAGACTGGCCATATGCCCCCTTACTCGTCCGCGGTGACGGCGGGCAAGTTAAGTGCAACACCGAGTTGAAACACCGGGTCGCCATACCCTGCGGGATACCACCAATACCCGTCATCCGAAGTCAAAGTGCGCAGTGAAACAAGTTTTTGCAGTTTGCCGACGATCTGAACCTCCACACCAGAAATCAAGGCCGCTAACGCTGGATGGAAACGCATGGCATACACCTGCCGGCAGTGCATAAGTGCCGCAAAAGCATCGCGGGAGTGCTCCCTGGGGTAGGGTTGCGCCGCAACTCTTTTCGCGAAGTGGGGATATTTCCGTATGAGGATTTTACTAAGATCGTCCATAATCGCCACGTCACTGCTGTGAAAACACACCAGTTTTATGACATCTTTATCACCTGCAGCTACCACCAACATATCGGCTAAATCTGCAAGTTCCGCCGTGCGTTGCTGCTCCACTTTCGCAGTGCTGGGAACAAAAGCTGGCCAACGCTTCTCATCAAGTAAAACTACCCCGATGCCGTTTCGGGGCTGTTGCGTAATATTTAGACGTTGTGCTAACTGCCGTAGTAGTACCGCCGCAGGGTCGCAGATAAGTTGCGCATTCGCGTTGATATTTTTGGCGTAATTGAAGCTAACTTCCTCGCGCACGCCCAACCAATCGACGTTTGCTAGCACATGTTTCATAACTGAACGCACCATGTAATTACTACTAGGCGAGATGCCGATGCCAAAAATAACTAAACGTGCCCGCAGTGTCGCACACACCATGAGTTTTGCCAGATATTCCAACTGCAACCTAGAAGAATGCACATCATCCATTCCGCCATCTAGCAACCCGCCACCGCCCAGAATGACCACATCGGCTCCCCGAGCGAGCCGCCAAGTACGAACTACGCTGCGAATACCGCCACCAACAAAAGTGGTTGGCGCAACATCCCTAGTCAAGTTGGCAATGTTGTGTTGTCTGGCGGCAATTCGTACCGTGGCACCATATTTATATCGCAGCGCGCTCGCTATCGCTTCACCGACGATGTCATCACCGTAGTTGCCGTTTCCATAAGCTCCAATTAGCAGCACCCGCAATGATGTTCCCGCTGGCACATGACGGCAACCAAACGTTCGGTGAATAGTTGCGCCAACATGAGCTATCGTCGCTAGCGCCACCAACCGCACTGTTCTTAATAACTCCATCATGTGCACAACACGTCTTCAACGGCGCTAGCCAACAAATCGAGATTAGCAGCGGTGGTTTCCAGTGGAGTGAAACTACCTGGCCATGACCACGCCATCATCTCTTCCACTAAGTTGTTCACCTCGGCGCTCGGTGGGGTGAAGTTGCTAGCGGCAGTTAATGCGTTAGCCAGTTCGCGCGGGTCATCCACATCGCTGGTCAACCCTCGCCCCGCATAAAACGGTCGTCCGTAACACACCACCGGCTTCCCCGCCCGGAGCGCTTCCAGCCCCATGGACGATGCCAAGGTGAACACCACATCGGCACCTTCGATAGCTGCTGCGGGTTTCACATCCGAAGCCAAAAAATGCACATTGGGAAGTTTAGCAACTTCGCCCCAAAGCAACTGGTGATGGGATGCCATATGCTCCGGGTGCGGCTTCAAATAAAGATGGTATCCCCAGGGCAGCACAGAGGAAAGATAACGCACCAATGCCCGTTGTGGAAGCGCATGTCGTTCCCGAACCGCAACTTGAAAGTCTTCCTCATCGTGCAACGGGTAAAGAATGCGTTGCTGATGTGCGTAATCGTAGGCAACGCCGCCCGCCGGGAGGTGGCTAAGCACCCTATTAGTTATCAGCCGACCAGTTTTGCGCGACAACCAACCTGACGGATATGTCTGTTCCTGGGCAACATATCTGCGCCAAGCACGCGAAACACCGTCAAGCATTGACGCTCTTTGTGGTGGCTGACCGATAGCTCCAGTGCCCACTACATCATTATGCGCCAACGGATGCCAACTAGTGCTGAGATCGTTCTTAGCGGGGATGAAAGGCGCAGCGAGCGAACGCAGCAACACAAATCGCCTAGGTAACGGAATCGAATTGAAGTAGGCTCGCTCGATACCGCGATTAACAGCGAGCGCTTCTGCAACCATTCGAGTAGTTTCTCCGCCTACCGCTGAGATGAGCAGATCTGGTGCAAAGTTATCTATCACGGATGCTAGCGCGCTAAAAACCCGAAGCACATGACGTGACTTAGCTTCGGGGCTGGCAAAATACCAGTCTCGGTCATAATCAGCGGCCGCTCCGCGATACGCATATCCGCAAGCGGCTAACACGGCATCAGCTACGGATGCGTTCCTGGTGGTGCGCCTAGCGATGGACTCTAAACACTCAACGTTGTCTTGCGCCAACCTAGGCAACAGGGTAACAATTCGCGTGCTGACAGCTCCGCTTTTTGACAATCTGGCAGCTAAAGCCTGGTAAGCCGGTACTTCGACTTCACCAAGGGCAACGAACAGCAGTTTAAGCACAGCCAACTCTTTACCTTAGCGATCTAGCCGCGCAAGCTGGCGATTTTAGGCTCTTCACCTGCGTGGATTTTCTTTTCCCCATCGCCCATAGCTCGTTCAATGATGCGAATGTCGCGTACCAGACGTTCAAACCCATTAGGCTCTAGCGATGCCGCCTGGTCGGAACCCCACATCGTACGGTCTAGCGTGATGTGCCGTTCGATAAGTTCAGCCCCTAAAGCTACCGCTGCTAAAGAGATTTGTAACCCCGGCTCATGCCCGGAGTAGCCCACCGGAACCCCATAACGGCGCTTCATAGCGGGAATGTTAAGTAAATCAGCTTCATCGGGAGGCATCGGATAAGTGGAAGTGGCGTGCAGTAGAATTAGCCGTTCCTTACCGAGCACCGCCACCGCATGATCTACGTCATCCCAAGTGGACATGCCGGTAGATGCGATTATGGGTTTCCCGGTGTCGCGCAGCGCATACAAAATGTCATCATTGCTCAGGCAGGCAGAAGCTACTTTATGCACCGCAACACCCATGTTTTCTAGGAATGCCACCGAATCTACATCCCACGGTGAAGCGAACCAAGTAATCCCCAGTTCACGCGCATAGGCCGCAATTTGAGCGTATTCGCTCTCACCAAACTCCACCCGGTGACGATATGCAAGATATGTCATTTCACCCCACGGAGTAACACGCAACTTATCGCGCATGTTAAGCGGAGTGGAAACTTCGGGGTTACGTTTCTGGAACTTAACTGCGTCCGCACCAGCATCCGCAGCCATCTTCATCAATTTTTTCGCAGTAGCAACATCGCCGTTGTGGTTGAGACCGATTTCGCCAACTATATAGACATGGTTTCCACTCCCGACAGGGAAATGCATCGTCATTCAGAAACTCTCCATTCGGGCTGCTACTTATCCGCAAAAGTGCTCGACTCGGGTCGCATCGCTTTCAGCACTCTATCACAGAGTTCCCGAACCGCCCCCGCTCCTCCTCGGGCGTTTAGCACTACTCGCGCCGCAGCTTTCACCTCCGGGTAGCTATCGGCTACCGCACATGGCCAGCCGACAAGTTTCATTGCGCCCAGATCATTGACATCATTACCAAGATAGGCCACCTGCGCGGCGCTTAAACCTTGTGCGTTCAGCCAGTTGTTAAGTGTGGATGCTTTATCCGAAACGCTGTGCAGCACTTCGACACCCAATTTTGCCGCCCTAGCTTTAACAACCGGATTGACTTCGCTGGAAAGAATTAACATGGGGATACCTGCCGCCAGTAGCCGCGCTACCCCCCATCCGTCGCTGCGGTTCACTGCGACGCATTCAGCGCCGTCGGCACTAATCCAAGCCCGATTGTCGGTGTGAACACCATCAAAATCTGTAACCACCGCCGCAACTGGGCCGATCGCAGCACCGACATCAACCCCTACCATCGGGTCTACTAAAGGTGCGATTGCTTCACAGAGCGCGAAGTCGCTTAAGCTATCAATCTCCCAACCAGTTTCTGCGGGAACCTCTTGCACTGCAATGCGACCAAAGAAACGGTGCTGCTGTTTTCTAAACCCGGCTGCGTCCATCACATAAAACGCTCCAGTTTCTAAGAACTGCGGCGCCAACTCCTGACGCATCGCTCTACGCCCTATTTCATGTCCAATCGGCTGCAACTCGCCAGCCAGCAAACGCCATTGGAACCCATGCGATTCGCGGGCGGAGAACACCACATCTGCTTGGCCAGCCGCAACTCGACGCACCGCTTGCGCGATTCCTTCCGGGGCTATAAACGGCGATGTTGCTTGCATGAAAACGAGAACGTCCGGGGTGAATGGCACTAGCTGCGTCTCGCCGGGGTGCTCGCCTGCCGCCAGCCGGATAACGTCAGCCATGGGCGCTTCCAACGCTTGCAGGGTGTGCAGTAGCGCCGCTTCTGAACTAGCAGTTCCGGTGGAGATATTTGCCGGACGAATTACCACATCCGCTCCGGCGGCGAGCGCCAGCCTGCAAATATCCGCATCATCGGTGGAAACCACCACCCGAGTAAGCCCAGCCGCAACCGCTGCCCGCACTGCACGCACGATTAACGGGACTCCGTTTAGTGCGCGAATGTTTTTCTGTGGCACTCCCACAGAACCCCCCCGAGCCGGGATGATTGCCAACGATTTGGCTGCAACGCCCATCGTTTCATCGTAGCGAATCGCGTGTCTTAGCACACTATGACGCGCAGACACTAACGCGATATGAACAACACACCTACTACCCAACCCAACACCGGAACTACAGCGTTTACGCAGTTTGATTCTGCATTCACGCTGCAATCAACGTGTTGATATACGCCCCCCAAGCGGCATCGCAGCGACTCTGATAATCATTAAATAGTTGAGCGGTGTTTACGGCACCGCTACTTGCGTGCAGTAGCGCTGTCACCCACTGCGCCGGAGTTGCATGTTGTGCTATGACGAGCGGCGACCCGTCGCCTAACACTTGTCTTGAAAAACTGGTGTCTGGAGCAACCGTTGGGGTGTTCAACTCTAGCCCTTGCACCATGATGCCAGACTGAAAGAAGTGCCGGTACGGCAGCAGTATCACGCTGGCGCGCGCAATGTTGGCGGCAAGTTCGTTATCTGATACGAAATCGGAACGCACTTCCCAGCCGGGAATATTGGTCGGCCAGCCGCGTCCAATTATCTGAGGAGTTAGGCCATGAGCACGTAGTTGCAATCCGATAGCCGCCAGCAGATCCAGATCACGCGCCGGTTTGTACTGCCCGGCAACGAGCACGGTGCCTGCTGTTTTCTCGCTAGTGGTTTGCACGCTGCGAATCGGATGCGCCAGTTCAACAATACGAAACCCCGGCAGTAGCCGCTGTAGTTCATAAGTGGCATCGGTCGTTAATGAAATGATGTCCACTTTCGCATCTCGGTAGTGGCGCGCGAACAGTTTAGAAAAAGCTCCATATCCGAACTGGCGACGTAGCGGAACCGGATCGTGAATGATAATGCCAACTCGCGCTTGCCACGTTCGGAAAAGCGCCGGTTCAAGCAACCCCAGAGCTGGCCAGAGCTGAATATAGCGGGCGGATTGCTTCCGTTTAGCCCAAACCATATCGGCGATATAGCTGAGTTTTCGGCTGATGGATGCTCCCTCAAGCGCAACTAGTTGTGTTTCGTTTATCCCGCAGTTGAGACGTGCAAACGTTTCGCGCAGTTCGCTCACCGTATGCGCCTGCGCTGCGGGTATCATCGTCCCCACATCAACTGTGTTGATCGCCCCCCGGGCGATGTTATCTTTCGGCATGGGTATGTCCGCTTGCCCTGCTAGCTTGCGCTGGTGACTAACTCTTTGCTGTCCATCCGCCACAAGAACGTCGCCATCTCGCCGCGAGTCACACTATTGTTTGGTCGATACTCCGCACCGGATGCACCCTGATAACCCGAAGTTACCCCTTGCGCAACTAACCACTCCATCGCCTTAAAGTAACCTGCACCCACCGACACATCAGCAAAAGAAGACTTCTGCGGCGCGTTAAACGCCGGAGAACCAGCCAACCGATACAAAAATGTCGCCATCTCAGCGCGAGTCACACTATTATTTGGTCGATACTCCGCACCGGATGCACCCTGATAACCCGAAGAAATCTTCTTATCCACCAACCACGCCACTGCTTTATAGGAACCAGCGCTTGGAGACACATCAGTAAAAGGAGATTTAACCGGCGCGCTAAATGCCGGAGAACCAGCCAACCGATACATAAAAGTAGCCATCTCAGCGCGAGTCACACTATTATTCGGTCGATACTCCGCACCGTACTGAGTTTGATAACCCAAAGTGATACCCTCTTCAAATAACCACCCGATACGCTCCGCCAGTACATGTGTGGTTAGTATGTCCACAAAATACTGTCCTTCTGCTAGCGGTATCCCCACTTTGTATTCTTTAGTGACCGCCGCCAATCCGGGATAGGAAACTTTAGCGATCACTCGTAACAGGGCACCAGCATCAGCTGTAGTGATGGTGTAGGAGTTCGCAAC
>JAIRZI010000059.1 GCA_031267295.1 Propionibacteriaceae bacterium
ATGGAAACGGCTTTAGCTGAAACTGTGGCATCACGTTTCGATGTGCAGTTCCGTCCCGTAGTCTGGCCATCTGGTGTAACAGATGAAGCGAAACAAGTCATATATCCAGAATCCACTTATGACTGGTTCGATTCAGAAGAGTTAACCAACCGCGTCCAACAATTGATTGACAAGAGGATCAAATCGGCGACTGCGAGTTTTACTCCGAAGCAGTTGGCTAGTCCGGCTTTTGAGGGATACGACAAGATTGGGATCACATGCTCTGAGTGCGGGAAATGGAAATGGAAAACGCCATGGAATCTTTACGATCCTTATGGTGATCTACCACCTTCGCCTATCATTCCGGCTTCTGAAGATCGTCCCATTATTCGCAGTCGTGAATGTTTCGGTGATCACGGCGTAGTGCGTTATCAAACGTTAATGGTGCGTGAGTTAGCAGAGTTACTGGCAAAAGCTAGTCCGCGAGACTGCTACGTTTTTGATGGTTGGAAAATCCGTTATGTTTAGCTAGGGAACCAGCAACGAATCCGCACTTATGCCCTGTAGTTGACCCAGTTTTCTGCAGCACATGACTAACTTAGGGTTCGAGTTTTTCCGCTTTTGGATGGTTTTGAAATTGTATACGGGTTTGGTTAGGCATTTCGCTATTATTTTTGGGTGGTTTCCTGTTGAGTCTCCCGTCATTGCGAGGAGCGCAAGCGACGAAGCAATCCAGAAAAATAACCACTGAGCAGAAGAGGAATTTGTTCAATAAAACCGAACTAGAAAGACCCACATAAGTAACACTTTTATGACTGGATTGCTTCGCGTCCTTTCGGTCGCTCGCAATGACGGACAACAAGTAATCGCGTGATGTATATCGCCACTTTGAATAGCTCTGATTTATACCCAAGGTTTACACCACCATAACCACTTCCACACTAAAAAGAAAAACTCGGATGTTTCGTCGAACAGTAACATTTATTGAAGAACCCGTTGCTCGCTTAGTTACTGAGGTGTTGGGTAGTTCGCATCTTAGTCTCATCCAATTCGCCTATAGCAGGTGATTTAAGGTGTAGCGCACTAGGCTCTTCCTATGAAAATTGTGCTGCAACGAGCTAAAGGTGCATCTTGTAGCGTCGCTGGCGAAATAGTTGGCGGGTTTGATTCTTTCGGACTGGTAGCGCTGGTCGGCATCACTCATGACGACACCCTTACTATCGCTGAGCGGATGGCAACCAAAACTTGGGAGTTACGCATCTTCGACGACGAACGTTCCGCCGCCGAACTAGAGTTACCGATTTTAGTTGTCAGTCAATTCACGCTGTACGCCAACACTCGCAAAGGGCGACGTCCATCATGGAACGCCGCCGCCCCTACTCTGATCGCCGAACCGTTGGTGGATGCCTACACCGCTGCGTTGCGTGCGCGTGGTGCTAACGTCACAACTGGACGCTTTGGCGCTCATATGCAAGTGTCGCTAATCAATGACGGCCCGGTGACTATCGTCTTGGATTCAGCGGATTGGTGAGCAAAACGTAAGCGCTAATCGAATGTCTGGTCACCGTTCACAATGAACTCGCTCAGCCCCGCCAACGGAGGTATTGCGCGAAAACGCGCATCGAAATCACAGACGTTACGGTAATACTCAGGGTCGAGACTCACCACCGGCAACGAGTTCACCGTAGCCCGCAGGGTGGCATCGGGAAGTAATTCATAACAATCGGAACGCAGTAACAGCAGATCAGCAGTGGATTTCACTGGAATGAATCTTTCACGACCCACATCAACGACGGCGGAATCGAAAAGCTCAATAGCGGCTCCTAACGCGCTCTCTAACTGGTACACCGTTGGCGAATCGGGAATAGCGGGGTCGAGCGGCTTCTCATTGACGATGAGCGGCAACGGCAACACTGCGTCATATTTCTCCAACTGGATAGCCAGACTAGGCAGATGTAACCAGATTGAGTTGGTGTTAAACCAGGGATACAAGTGAATGTCGGAGAAGTACTCCATATCATCAGCCGAAGTTTGCGCCAACTCTCGCAGCACCATCCGATTATCGCTACGACGGAGCGCCAAATGCCCACCTTTGCGATCATTCGAGCTACGCCGACACACTTCCATGCCAAACGTTGCCCCAGAATCTGCAAACCAGCCCGCCACCTGCGCAGCAGGACTTGCTCCCAGATTGTCGCCGTTGGATATGAATGCATACTCGTACCCTGCGGAGAGTAGTTGCTCAAGCAACCCGGAGCGCAACATTGCGGGATACAGATCGCCATGCCCCGGCGGGCACCACTCCAACTCAGCGTCATCTGGCCACTCAGCCGGTAGCAGCGTGCCAGCATACAGCTTCGGTTCTTTTGTTTGCAAAAAGTCCAGTGGTAGTCCGGTGACGGCGATGTCATCGAAGTTGGAAAGGTACTCCAAAGTTTCATTCGAGGTGCGGAACGAATCCATGAAGAGCAACGGCAACCGAACGTCATAGCGTTGCCGAACGGAACGCACTTGCGCAACTATGAGGTCAAGCATCGTCAACTTATCTCGCGCAATCAGTAACGTTTTCGTCCCCGAAAGCCCCATGTTGGTGCCCAGCCCGCCGTTCAATTTGATGACCACAGTTTTTGATAACGCATCGCGGGCACGCTCATCAGACACGGATACATTCGCCAATGTTGGCACCAGCGGCAGCGACGCTAAGCTCCGCTCCGCCAACAATCCGCGATTTCCAGCTCGCAATGCATTAAACGCTCGACTGAACGCTAAAAGCGACCTGTCGTCGCAACCCGCCACTTGCATCTTCAAAAGTGACGCTTTGAGGGCTTGATTCACGCTTCCCATGTTAATGGTTGCTACCCGCTGGCGGTTCCATCAGCGCTAATGTGAACCAACTCACTTGTTCGGTTTGTTCGATTTGTTCCGCACAACGGCACCTGGTTAATACACCATCTTTCAGACAAGTATTCTTAGATGAGCGGTGGTTGACACTGTGCTGCTGGCATAAGCATTCGGGTGAGATGAAAAGATTTCAATCCGACACTCCAGTCAATAGCGCATAGTTGATCGACGTTTCATGGAAGTTTTGTTCCCCAAGCCGAGCAGGGGCGGATAGGAGGTAGTTGTGGCTGACATTATGTTAGTGGCTCCGGCAGGCCACCTAGCAGCCGAAGTGCCTACTGCCTTAGAAATGCTGCCCCACACGCTCACTAGCATCTCTGGGGCCGATCGACTTCTTAACGCGCGGGGTAACATCGACCTTGCGGTGGTGGACGGTCGGGGCAGCCTTTCGGAGGCTCGCACCACCTGCCAACTCATCACCTCAGCCACTCAGATACGAGTGTTGTTACTAGTGCAACTAGCTAACTTGGCAGTATTTGGAGCCAAATGGGGGGTGGACGATTTTATTGTAGATACCGCCACCGCTGCGGAGTGGGATGCTCGCATCAGATTGTTATTGGAAACTCGCGCGTCAACTTCCGCAATCTCGTTCGGGCCGATAGTGATAGATGAAGATGCCTACACCGTAAATGCTAGCGGGTATGCGCTTGATCTCACCTACACCGAGTTTGAGCTGCTGAAATATCTGATGCAACACCCCGGCCGAGTTTTGAGTCGCGAAATATTACTAGCCGATGTGTGGGGATACGACTACTTCGGTGGCACTCGCACTGTGGACGTACATATCCGTCGGCTACGCGCCAAGTTGGGGCCAGAGTTGGAGCACTACATCGCCACCGTACGCAACGTTGGTTACCGGTTCAGCCCCGATCGCACCCACTCCTCAGCAAATTAAAACACCGCCATAATCACACACCAACACCCCAAACCCCACCAGCTTAACGTTTCCGCTGTTGCGAGTGTGCTCTGTTTTAGAAACGGAACCAACCCCAATCATCAAAGGGAGCATTAACACACCCGCCCGACCATTCATGCAACACCAACAACATCACAAATGCTGGCGATAACTTTTTTGCTGGATACAATATGCAAAAAGATTGGAAACCCCTAACCACAAGCTCATTCATCATTTCCGGCAGCGATATGTATATCCAGAAAACCTCAAGAAAATTAGTTTCCTTACGGAAGCGGACTAAGGTGTTATTCACCATGAGCCAACCAACACCTCCAGCGCACAATCCACGCTCAATACAACTAGACGACCTCTCCCCCGTTGTGCAGGACTACCTAAAAGCCATCTGGACTGCTACCGAATGGGGAGCCGCACCTATCACCACCACCGGGTTAGCACAACGCTTCAACACCTCAAAAGCCACCGTATCCGAAGCAATGCGCCGACTCTCCCACGCCGGACTAATCAACTACCGCCCCTACCATCCAGTTACCCTAACCGCCACCGGAGCCACCCACGCCACCGCAATGGTAAGACGACACCGTCTAATCGAAACGTTCCTAGCCAAAGTACTCAACTACCCCTGGACACAAGTACACACCGAAGCAGAACGCCTAGAACACGCCGTCTCTGACACTTTCATCGACCGCATTGACGCATATTTAGAACACCCAAAACACGACCCGCACGGCGACCCAATCCCACCAATGCCCACCATCACCAACGCCACTCAACTAAGCGCCACCACCACCGGCGAACACCACATACTACGAGTATCAGATGCCAACCCAACAACCTTAAACACACTGGCTACCCTAGGACTCACCCCCGGAACACAACTCAAAATAATTCGTCACACCACAAAAACCATAAAACTACAAAACTCCACCGGCACCCACGTAGTATCAACAGAACTTGCAGCTGCCATCTGGTTACTCAACTGAGGGCGTGCCGAGTATGTCGAGTGTGTCAGTTTAACGATGGGCGGCGGTTTTCACTAGCTGCGCTGGCCAGTATCTGCAAATATTGGATACGCCAACCGCAATCAGAATTATTCTTTGACAGCACCAGTGGAAGCGTTCATTATTCGTCGCTGGAACACAAAAAACAGAATCGCCATCGGGATAGTCATCAAAGTAGCGGCAGCCAATTTCAACGGGTATTGATTACCAGCGCCCAGCCCACCACCGACAAGTTGCGCAACTCCCTTAGTGAGATTCACTAACGCTGGGTCGGATGAAGCGACGATAAAATGCGACAGTTCATTCCAAGAACCTTGGAAACTTAAAATAACAACCGACATCAGCGCCGGACGAGCCATCGGCAACACCACAGACCAGTAAGTTCGTAGTACTGAAGCTCCATCGACATAAGCCGCTTCTTCCACCGCGCGCGGTATCGACTCGAAAAAGTTCTTCATAATGAACACCCCAGAAGCATCCACCAACAGCGGAACAATCAACCCTAAATACGAGTTATAAAGACCCAACTCCCGAATTACTAAAAACTTAGGGATGAGCAACACCACACCCGGCACCGCCATCACCCCTACAACGAAAGCGAAAATGGCTTGCCTACCGTGAAACTCCAAGCGAGCCAAAGCATACCCAGCCATTGAACCGAACAGCACTCTGCCAGCGGTCACCGCAACCGCCACAATCACCGAGTTAGCGAACCAACGTGGGAAAGCCGAACCGGTGAACAGTGTGCGATAAGCGGCAGTTGTCCAAGTGTCCGGCAGCAATGACATGCCCGCCAAACTGGCTTCTGAATCAGTTTTGAACGAATTCGCCAGTTGTAGTACAAACGGGAACACATACACCACTGCCATCGCCAGTAACAACGCGAATACTATCCAGTGAGCACTCCCAGTAGCAGTGCCGCGACGGTGTCTCATGATGCTACCTGCTTCTCTTTAAGCCACCGCAACGGACGGAGTAACTTTCTTTGCCGCTTCTCTTTGGACAGATCGGAGCTGCCTGTCACCATGCGTTGCAGTATGGTGAAAACGATGATGATAGCGAAAAGCACGAACGAAGTTGCTGCACCGCGTCCCCACTGCTGATCTACGAACGCCGATTGATATGACAAAAAGGCAGGAGTCAGCGTGGTTTTGGCTGGAGAACCATGACCTGACACATAGATTTGGTCGAAAACCTGCCAGGTACCAATAGTGCCTAGCGTGATAACGGTGAACAATGTCGGACGCAACATCGGTAACGTCACATGCCAAAACCGTTGCCAGCCGTTCGCTCCGTCCACCAGCGCCGCTTCTTTGGTTTCTTCGCCGATAGTTTGCAACGCCGCTAGGAATAACAACATGAAAGTGCC
The DNA here is from genome assembly GCA_031267295.1 of Propionibacteriaceae bacterium. GTDB lineage: Bacteria > Actinomycetota > Actinomycetes > Propionibacteriales > Propionibacteriaceae > WRGV01. The sequence continues at coordinate 6,164 of JAIRZI010000059.1, forward strand.
CGACGTGGTGAACACCGCCATCACAATGAAAGCGCACATCGCCACAGATGGGCCAGATAGCCAATCCCAAAGCGAGACACCCAAAAATTCGCTCTGCTTTAGCCCAGGCGGCGCGCTCGGGTTTCCCAACATCAAGTGAAAGATTCCGCGAGGATCGTTAAACCAATTCGGCCCATCAACGGAGAGTTTTTCCAACATCGCGTTTATCGCACCAGTTGCGGAGAACAGAAACGTCCAGAGTGTGGTGATAGCCACTGTGGAAGTCACCGAGGGGAAATAAAACGCCGTCTTAAAAAACGCTTTAGCGCGCAACATCTTCCGGTTGACCAATACGGCCAACCCCAACGAAAGCACGGTTTGCAGCGGCACTACGAACACAAAATAGTAAGCATTGTTGCGAATAGATAGGCCGAAATCTTTTGTCGGCAAGCCGCCTTTGCCTAAAAACGATTCGTAATTTTCTAACCCGACAAATCCGCTAGCCAACGGAGAACCGCGACCAGTCCAATCGGAAACACTCACCCAGGCGGCCATAAGAATCGGGATAAGCAGAAACACTCCCAAAATGATCACGCATGGGGCGACGAACGCCCAACCGACGGCATCCTTGCGGAAAGTACGCCGTCGGTTGGTGACGTTTGTCGCAGACATAACGGATTATCCGAGCGCCGCTTCAAGGTTAGTTTGGAAAGCGTCTAGCAACGCTTTGGGGTCGCTATCTTTCAACTGCCCCAATGTGGAGTTGAAATCTACGATCGTTGCGGCCACCCCAGTGGCGGACGGCAGATTCTGTGCATAGTCTGCGCCCAACAAGAAAGCGGACATCTGCGGAAATTGCGCACGATAACCATCACTCGCAGAGATCACCGACGGCATCACGCCGAACGCTTTAGCAAAGGCGAGTTGTTGATCAGTTGAGGTGAGGAACTCTACCAACTTGATAGCGTTGTCTTTGTTATCACCATCAGCGGACAAACCCCAAGCATTAGTGAACTGCAACGTTCCTTTCTGAACGCCTGCAGGCAATTCAACCGCCTTATACGCAACATCGCTGTAATCAGAGGACATAGCACCGGTGATCCAGTTGCCTTCAATCACCATAGCGGCCAATTCTTTACCAAGCGCTTCTCCCCCCCAGCCGGCACCGATGTCTGCGGCGAAAGCAGCCGAGCCAGAGCTAACCAGGTTTTGCACATAGGTCAATGCTGCGACATTTGCGCTTGAATTAGCAGTTGCGGTGCCGTTAGCGACGACACTGCCGCCGTTCTGAGCCAAAAACACCCCAACACGTTGCAGTTCGGCACCAAACGCCAGCCCGACTCGTCCGTCAGTGGTGAGTTTCGCGGCTACTGATTCCAGTTGCTCCCAGGTGGTGGGATAATCGGCATCACTTAAACCGGCTTCTTCCCACAATCTGGTGTTTATGACGAGAGCGAGCGTGGAGAAATCTTTAGGCGCGGCAATCAGTGTGCCGTCAATAGTGAATGCTTCACGAAGCCCGGGATAGAAGTCGCTTAAGTTGGAAAGTTTGCTTCCATAGGCTTCGAGTGAACCGTTCGCTGTCCAACCGGCGAGACTATCAGTAGAAACGTAGAGCAGATCAGCAGGTTGGCCAGATGCAAACCCCTGAGCAGCTTCTTGATTCAAATCAGAAGCGACAATCACCTCAGTAGGGATACCAGAGAGCGTAGACCAGTCAGCAGCAGCCTTTTTCACGGCATCAGTCTCCGCTTGCCCGGACGAGCCGATGAGTATAGAAATAGTGTTCGTATTCAAAGTGGCCGATGGCGGGTTGGAGGGTGAACCAGACGGATCGTCTGAGCAACCGCCCAATGCCAACGCCAAGACTGACAGTCCTGCGATGGCTAACTTGATTTTCATTAAATTTCCTTTCGGGATGGTTGGGAGGCGACCATCGACTCCCACTTTCGTAATTCGAGACTCGGAGAGAGCAGCACACCTTGTGCTGAGAAATCCAGCGGTGCGTTGACCTGACCTACAATTTGATCTACCACCAGTGCGGCCGCCTGTTCGACTGGTTGGCTGACACTGGAAAGCCCGATAGCCCGAGCCACCGGCGTGTTGTCGAATCCGATTACCGGCAGTTCGTCACCTAAAACCGCGCCTTCGGCGAACACCGAGAGCGCCCCCAAAGCTAATGAATCTGAGGCGCATACCACAGCAGTCGCGCCTTGTTTCTTAAGTTCTAACGCCGCCAAACTGCCCTGCCGGACAGAGTTTCCGGTATGCGCCTGCAAAAGTTCGCCCGCTAACTCCGCTTGGGCGGCGAGCCACCCTGCGCGACGGTCTTCACCAGCAGCGGATTCGGCTGGCCATCCGATATAACCCACTCGCTCATGGCCGATACTTTGCAGATAACGAGTGGCTTGATAACTGCCAGCTTTACCATCCACATCAACCCAAGAATGTTTTGTGAATGTCTCTCCCCACGGACGACCGAACGTCGCAAACGGTAACCCGACTTCTGTCAATAACTTTGGACGCGGGTCACCCAAACCGGTGTCAATCAATAACGCTGCGTCAATAGCCCCTGCCGCTTGCATGTCTGCCAGTGCCGTAACCTCAGCTACGGCATCGGCTGCGATGAACAAGTTTATTCGATACCCTTTGGCCTGAGCCGATTCGGTAACAGCGTGAAAGAAATGGTCAAGCACTTCGCCGTTTATGCCGTCTACCACCGGATGCAACCTCATGCCGATTCCCCAGGAACGACGGGTTCTGAGCGCCCGACCTGCTATCGACGGACGGTAACCGGATGCTTTGATAGCAGCTTCCACCCGCTCCCGCGTTGCCAGCCGTACCGCTTCTGGATTGTTTATGACGTTCGACACAGTCTGAATAGACACACCCAACTGTGCCGCGAGACTGGCCAACGTTGGCCTTGACTGTGGTGCCATCGAGTTCTCCCTTTGGCCAGCGAAGTACGCACAATTTTTTTGAACGTTACAAAGACATGTCTACTGCCAGTTTCCCCGTTTGTCAAGCAGGTTATTATTCTTGCCAATCAATAACAGAGTAAATTATGCTTAAATATATGGAACGTTAAAGTTACGTTGCCCCATATTAAGGATGGATTGATGAATAATTTCGCCGCTGTCATCTTTGACCTTGATGGGGTCGTTACCGACACTGCGGAGCTGCACTACCAGGCTTGGAGTCAACTAGCGGCCGACTTAAACATTGCGTTCGACCGCGAACTGGGCGACCAGTTCCGCGGAGTGGGGCGCGCACAGTGCCTAGAACTACTGCTCGCCGGAAGACAGGTAACTAACGTCGAGGAGTTGCTACAACGTAAAAACGACTACTACGTGAAGCTGCTGAGTGGGCTTAGTTCAAACGATCTGTTGCCAGGTGTCACCGAACTTTTAGCCGAACTGCGCGCTTCCGGTATCAAAACCGCCATCGGGTCGGTTTCCAAAAATGCCGTCACTGTGCTGGAAGCACTCGGAGTTTCAAAGCTGTTCGACGTGATCGTAGACGGAACGATGCTCACCCGTTCAAAGCCTGACCCGGAGGTGTTCGCTATCGCGGCTCAGTTACTTTCGATCTCCCCAGGCAGATGCGTAGTGCTGGAAGATGCCGCCGCAGGCATTGAATCCGCTCTCGCCGCCGGAATGTGGGCAGTGGGGCTAGGGCCAATGGAGCGAGTGGGTCAGGCTCACGCGACAATACCCAGTTTAGAAGGCGTTGATCTCGCTCGGCTCTCCAGCCTTATAGACGATGGTTCTTGGGTCATTCGGTGCTTGGGCGATAACAATCAGAACCATTTGGAGACCATTTTCACTATCGGCAATGGGCACCTCTCGCTACGCGGCAGTACCGAAGAAAGCTGCCCGGGCGAAAACGCAGCGAGCTTTATGCACGGTGTCTGGGACGACATGCCGGTCTCCCGCACTGAATTAGTAAATCTGCCCAAATGGTGGGGGCTTGATCTTTGGGTCAACGGAGTGCGCTTCCACCGCGATCACGGCAACTGGGGCACCGTTGTACGCGAACTGAATTTGCGTTCTGGCGTGCTAACCCGAACCGTCCACTGGGAGCCAGATAACGATACTGAAATCTCTTTAGTGTTCGAGCGCTTTCTCAGCATGGATAATCCGCATATCGGAGCTATTCGGATGCAGTTGGAAGTTATTCGCGGTTGCGCAGATATTCGAGTGCGGGGCGGATTAGATGCGCATGTAGACAATTTGGGGTTCCGTCACTTAAACATATTGGAACAAACTAACGACGGCGATACACTCACCTTACTTGCGCAAACTCGCAGCACAGGTATTCAAGTAGCTGCCGCTGCCAGCGTCAAATTAGATGTTTCCTCTGGTAACAATGCCACTGCATCACCGGAACTTGAAAAGCCGAATGAGTGTGTTGCCCCGAACACACTGCGCTACTGTGACGCAGACGGCCAACCTGCTCTGCTGGGCGAAACGACTCTTAGCTCGGGTCAGCAACTGACACTCACTAAAACGGTGGCGCTAGTTTCTCAAGAAACTGCAACCGACCCGCTATCCTTGGCGCAAAGCTCATTAAACGTTACCGACTGGAACGAACTTGTTTACGCTAACCGGGTGGTTTGGGATGAAATCTGGTCAACTTCAGATGTGTACTTGGTTGGCGCTCCAAATGCCCAGCTCGCCGTGCGTTTCAATATTTTCCAACTGCTGATCGCCGCACCCAAGATTGCTGATGCCAGCATTGGCGCCAAAACCCTTTCCGGCTACGGCTATCGTCATCATGTGTTCTGGGACACCGAGACTTTCATGTTGCCGCTATTCACCCATACTCAACCTGCCTTGGCGCGACGAATGTTGGAGTACCGTTGGCGACGCTTGTCGGGTGCGCGCCATAAAGCACGTGCTGCAGGCCGCAAAGGCGCACAGTTCCCTTGGGAGAGCGCCGCTACTGGAACGGAAGTCACCCCAACTTGGGTGGAGCATTACGCCAACCCATCCCAGTTAGTTCGGATTTGGACGGGTGACATCGAACTGCATATCAATGCCGATATTGCCCACGCTTGTTTGCAGTATTGGAAAGCTAGCGCAGATGACGCATTCATGCTTGACATGGGTGCAGAGATCATCCTCGACACCGCAAATTTCTGGACTGCTACCGCCCAATTGGAAGCTGACGGTTACTACCACTTGCGCGATGTCATCGGCCCGGATGAATACCATGAACACGTGGATGACAACGCCTTTACGAATGCGATAGTTGCCTGGCACCTGCAACTGGCTACTAAGACGTTAGCTTGGCTCAGTTCCCATTCGCTTAAGCGAGCGGAACAGTTACGTCACGATTTGGGTATTGATGCGGAGCAAGAGGCGTTATGGGAAGTGGTTTCCCGTAATCTCGCCCCGCCGCGCGAATCTGAAAGTGTCTTGGAACAGTTCTACGGATATTTCGACCTCACACCTGTGGACATAGAGTTGGCTCGTTGCGCTAACCGAACGCAGTCAATGCAACAGATTTATGGCATTGCGGAAACCAACGGGACGCAAAATCTAAAACAGCCCGACGTACTGATGCTCGCCTACCTATTACCTGAAATCTTCACTGCGGAGCAGTTACAGGCCAACTATCGCTACTATGACCCGCGCACTGACCACGAATTCGGTTCCAGTTTGGGTCCGGCGATCAGTGCTATCGTGGCTTGCCGTGCTGGCAAACCAGAACATGCCTATGAGCATTTCTTTCGTGCTGCCCGTGCCGATCTTTTCGACGTACGTCACAATGTCGGCGATGGTATTCACGGGGCTTCTGCTGGGGGTCTTTGGCAAGCTGTGGTGTTCGGATTCGCCGGATTGGATGTAAGCGGCAACAATTGGCGGATCACTCCGCAGCTGCCCGCCGGATGGGAGTTAATCAGTTTCGCTTTCCGTCATGCGGGCGTGTTGCACCGGGTGAGTGTGAACCCCGCCGGATTCACCGTCTCCTGATGTGCGAGTTTTCCAATCACTGCGAAGAGCACAGGGCAGCACAACGCAACAACGTATCAAGTTTCCCCATCACTGCGAAGAACATAAGACAGCACAACGCAATGACAGACGATAAGTAATCGTGCAATAACGTACTGAGTTTCCCCGTCATTGCGAGGAGCGTAGCGCAGCGCGACGCAACAACGTTCAGTAGCGTACTGAGTTTCCCCGTCATTGCGAGGAGCGTAAGCGACGAAGCAATCCAGAAAAGTAATCACTGAGCAAAAGAGGTTTTTGTTCAATGTATCCGAACTAGAAAGAATCACATAAACGACACTTAAATAACTGGATTGCTTCGCGCCCTTTTACTCACCCGCAACGACAGACGACGAGTAGTCACAAACGTGCGAATATACCCTCACAACGTGCCGCAACCCGCGGTGAATAACACTTAAGTAACTGGATTGCTTCGTCGCTACGCTCCTCGCAATGACGGACAATAAGTAACCACACAGTAACGTATCAAGTCTCCCCGTCACTGTGGGGCGTGTAGGGCGACAGCGTAACAA
>JAIRZI010000068.1 GCA_031267295.1 Propionibacteriaceae bacterium
ATGTTATCCACCACATACCAACCGATGTCTTCCAGTGCATGTGCTGCCGTGCGCCGCCCGGCACCCGATATTCCGGTGACAATCACCACCCGTGGCGTATTCACATCCTGATTATCTCACCAGTTGCAGCTATTGCAAGCCAATATGCTCGCTTTCTTAAGTCACTTCATCCGCGCCTAAATGCACTTCACCTGTGGCAGTGTTCAACGACGGAGACGAACTAGTGGCACTCACAGCCAACTTCACAGCAGTAGCAGTTTGCGCGCCAAAGCCGGGCAAGGCGGCGATGTCAGCCGCACTCGCCTTGCGCAACTTAGCGAGCGAACCAAATGCACCGAGTAGGGTTTTACGCCGCACCTCCCCCAAACCTGGCACGTCATCTAACATTGATTCCACCATTGCTCGGCTGCGCCGGTTACGGTGGTGCGTGATTGCAAAGCGGTGCGCTTCGTCACGCAAGCGTTGCAGTAAGTAAAGCCCCTCTGAGGTGCGCGGCAAAATGATCGGGAACTGCTCCCCCGGCACCCATACTTCTTCTAGGCGTTTCGCCAACCCCAACAGCGCCACCTCGCTGATACCCAAATCGTCAAGAACCGCCTGTGCGGCATGTACCTGCGGTAAACCGCCATCCACCACTACTAACTGTGGAGCGTATATGAATCGCCTAGGCGCACCGTTCGTTTGGTCGATAAGAGTGGAACCATCTTCGGCAGCCTCGACGGCGGCAGCGCTCATCGCTGTCCGATCATCCAGTAACCGCCGGAAGCGTCGACGTAGCACTTCATCCATCGCCAAAGTGTCGTTTGCACCTTCAAAACTTTTGATGACGAACCGGCGATACTCGGATTTACGGGGTGCGCCGTCCTCGAACACCACCATAGAACCCACCACCTCAGTACCTTGTAGATGGGAGATGTCGTAGCATTCGATACGCAACGGAACTTCGCTAAGACCAAGTGCCTGTTGTAACTCAGCCATACCGGTGCCGCGCGAGAAAAGATCACTTGCGCGGCGCAGTTGATGCCGCGCCAACACCTCTGCGGCGTTTTTAGCCACCGTATCAAGCAGCGTGTGCTTGTCACCTCGCTGCGGCACCCGCACTCGTACTTTTGTCCCCCTGACCTCAGCCAACAGCTCTTGTAACGCTTCACACTCGGGCGGCGCAGCCGGCACTAACACTTCACTGGGTATCTCCACGTTCGTATCAGTTGCGGCATACAGCTGCAACAAAAATGACTCCGTCAACTCCGCCACACTGGCATCGTCCGCCCGATCAGCTACCCAACTACGTTGCCCGGCTACCTGGCCGCCGCGAATATGGAACACGCAAACCGCCACTTCAAGATCGCTCTCAGCTAAAGCGACGCAGTCCACGAACACGTTATCGGGCAATACGATGGCGTTATGTTCGCTAATGCGAGCCAAGGCGCTCAGTGCATCGCGCAGCTTGGCAGCCCGCTCAAACTCTTCGGCGGCCGCAGCAGCGCGCATCTCGGTGTTGAGTTGGCGCACCAGCCGCTCCGAGTGTCCCGATATGTACGAAGCAAAATCTGTAACGATGGCTCGGTGCTTAGCTGCGTCCACCCATCCCACGCAAGGAGCCGAGCATTTGCCGATCTGTCCCAACAAACAGGGACGACCAGAGCGTTCAGCACTGCGAAATACCGCGTCACGGCAAGAGCGCATCGGAAAAGCTCGCAGTAACAGGTCTACCTTTTCTCGTACCGCCCAGGCGACCGGATACGGCCCAAAATAGCGCCAACCTTTACGTTTCGCTCCCCGTCCGACAAACACCCTAGGATATTCATCACTCCAAGTGATAGCCAACCAGGGGTACGACTTATCATCACGAAAAATGACGTTAAACTTCGGGTCGTACTTTTTGATAAAGGTGTATTCGAGTTGCAACGCCTCAAACTCGTTCTGTACCACGTTCCACTCCACCCGCGCAGCGGTGCGCACCATGAGTTGAGTACGGAAATGCAACCCATCCGGGTTACCGAAATAGCTTGTCAGTCGGGCGCGCAGGTTCTTTGCTTTACCAACGTAGATCACTTGATCGTCGGCATCGATGAACCGATAGACTCCCGGCTGGGTGGGGATAGTCCCGGATGCAGGACGATAATTCGCCGGATCAGTCATAGTTAAAATCTAGCGTTTCAGTGACCGCACGCCCTGGTTGGCTAGCAACGGTGACAGCCATTGGCCAGTAAAAGAAGCTGGGTTGGATGCGATCTGCTCTGGAGTGCCTTCAGCTACCACCAGCCCACCGCGCGACCCCCCCTCAGGCCCTAGGTCTATCACCCAATCCGCAGTTTTGATGACATCTAAGTTATGTTCGATGACTATTACGGTATTGCCAACATCCGCCAGCCGATTCAACACTAAAAGCAGTTTGCGAATGTCGTCAAAATGCAAACCGGTGGTGGGTTCGTCTAACACATACATCGTAGAGCCGGTGGCGCGCTTTTGCAGTTCGGCGGCGAGCTTCACCCGCTGCGCTTCTCCGCCAGATAGCGTAGTGGCAGGTTGCCCGAGCCGTACATACCCCAGCCCCACCTCTTTAAGAGTAATGAGATGCCTGGCGATACCCGAGATAGCGGCAAAGAAATCAACCGCCTCTTCGATCGGCATATCTAACACCTCGGAGATGTTTTTACCTTTGTAACGCACCTCTAACGTTTCCCGGTTGTAGCGTGCGCCACGACACACTTCACAGGGCACATAAACATCAGGCAAGAAGTTCATCTCAATACGCAACGTGCCGTCACCAGCACAGTTCTCACATCGGCCGCCGCGCACATTGAAACTGAAACGCCCCGGTTGATAACCTCGCATTTTCGCCTCGGGGGTAGTGGCAAACAGTGTGCGGATTTTGTCAAATACCCCGGTGTAAGTTGCCGGATTGGAGCGGGGAGTACGACCAATCGGAGATTGATCAACGTGAATCACTTTATCGATATGGTCAACGCCGGTGATAGTGCGGTGCGCACCCGGAACCGCTTTTGCTCCATAAAGCCGATGAGCTAACTCGGTGTAGAGAATCTGATTGACCAACGTGGATTTGCCGGAACCCGATACGCCGGTGACTGCGATGAACTTACCGAGTGGAAAACTGACATCAATGCCTTGCAGATTGTTCTCTCTAGCGGCTACCACGGTAATGGCAGTTCCATTCCCAGTGCGGCGTGCGCTCGGTAACGCGATGGTACGCTTCCCCGACAGATAAGCACCAGTTATGGAACGCGGCTCGCTCACTAAATCAGCCACCGTGCCAGCGACTACCACCTCTCCGCCATGCTCACCAGCGCCCGGGCCAATATCCACCACCCAATCGGCGGCTCGGATGGTGTCCTCGTCATGTTCTACCACGATGAGGGTGTTGCCAAGATCGCGCAATCGTAGCAAAGTTTCAATCAGCCGGTGATTATCTCGCTGATGTAAACCGATAGATGGTTCGTCCAGTACATACAACACTCCGGTCAACCCAGAACCGATCTGCGTGGCCAGCCGAATACGTTGCGCTTCACCTCCGGAAAGCGAACCAGCAGAGCGCGCCAAAGTTAGGTAATCAAGCCCCACATCTAGCAGAAAACGCAGACGCTCTTGAATCTCTTTCAACACTCGCTCTGCGATAGCGGCATCGCGAGCGGATAACTCCAACGTATTTAGGAACGAATGCACTTCGGATATTGAAAGT
>JAIRZI010000037.1 GCA_031267295.1 Propionibacteriaceae bacterium
CAACACCCGACGGCGTTGCTCAAGTATCGGTTACCTCAGTCCAGTAGAATACGAACAACGCCTAACCGAACAGGCAGAAACAAACTAACCAACTGTCCGGAAAAAGGGGTCAACCTCAGTTTGTGGGTTATGGAAGATGGTTTGTCGGTGAGGTCTCATGCGAAGATCACTGCTAGATATGCGGATGCTTACGTTGGGGTGTCTAAGAAGAATAAGGGTCTGATATTAGATTAGGTGGTATGCCAAGTGAGCGGCTGGTCTCGTGATAACGCGAGACGGAGACTACGAAGTAAAGCTACGCTGAAAGCCCACAAAACAAAACATGACCCGGTCGACCTAGCCTGCCGTATTGAGTGTATCCAGCAGCGACTCATAACCCTAACGCTAATGTTGCGTCCACCACGTCTTTGGCTTGCAGTTGTATCTCTTCCAGATGTGCTTGTGAGATGCAGCTTTCTGCATATATTTTATATTTATTCTCGGTGCCGGACGGCCGCGCTGCGAACCAGCCAGTTTCAGTTATCACTTTGATGCCGCCGATGGGGGCGTTGTTACCGGGGGCGTTGCTGAACACTGCAGTGATCGGTTGACCAGCTAGCGTGGTAACGCTGATGTCGCTAGGAGTTAGCGTGGCTAGCCGGGATTTCTGCGCGTGGGTGGCGGCAGCGTCAATGCGGGCATAGTAGCTCCGTCCGAAGCGTTCCTCCAAATCAATGTAATGTTGGCTAGGTGTTTTACCTGTGCGAGCGGTTAGCTCAGCAGCTAGCAGGTTCATAATGATGCCGTCTTTATCAGTAGTCCAGGTTTCGCCGTCGAAATCTAAGAAACTGGCTCCGGCGCTCTCCTCGCCGCCGAAGCCTAGAGCACCACTTATCAACCCAGGAACAAACCACTTAAAGCCTACTGGCACCTCGATGAGCCGCCGTCCCAGTAGTTCAGTTACTTTATCGATCATGGATGATGAGACCAGCGTTTTTCCGATGGCGGTTCCGGGCTTCCAGTCAGGACGGTTCTCAATGAGGTATTTAATGGCCACCGCTAGATATTGATTGGGGTTCAGCAAACCGGCATCTGGGGTGACGATACCGTGCCGATCAGCATCGGCATCATTAGCGGTGGCGATGTCATATTTGTCGCGGACTGCGATGAGTGATGCCATAGCGGCAGGTGACGAGCAGTCCATGCGAATCTTTCCATCGCTGTCCAGCGTCATGAAACGCCAGGTGGGGTCAACGGTTTCGTTGACAATGCTGATCTGCATACAGGTGTGCTCGCGCAACCACTGCCAATAGCCGATGGAAGCTCCGCCCATCGGGTCGGCACCGATGGTTAACTTTGCGGCATTGATAGCACCGACGTTCACCACATTGGTGAGTTGTCCGCAGTAGGCGCTGGTGTAATCAAAACGCTGCACTTCGGCAGCTACTTGTTCGTAGGGTTTCCGGGCGAACTGCGTACCCGAAATGAGTAACTCGTTGGCGCGGGCGGCGATCCAGGCGGTAGCGGTGTCGTCAGCAGGGCCGCCGTTTGGAAGATTATATTTGAACCCGCCGTCGCGTGGCGGGTTATGTGAGGGGGTGACGATAACTCCGTCAGCTTTCAACTGATGCGTTCGGTTGTACGAGATGATGGCGTGGGAGAGTGCAGGTGTGGGAGTGTATTCGTTTTCGCGTTCTGCGAACACGGTGATTCCTTGCGCAAGCAACACTTCAATCGCTGTTTTCCAGGCTGGTAGTGAGAGTGCGTGGGTATCTTTGGCGATAAATAACGGGCCGGTGATGCCCCGGGTGCGACGATACTCCACAATGGCTTGCGTAATAGCGACAATGTGTTTTTCGTTGAAAGCGCCATCAAGGGACGAGCCGCGATGCCCGGAAGTACCGAACGTCACTGCCTGCTCTGGGTTAGTGGCATCGGGCTTCAAATCGTAGTAAGCCGCTATGACAGATGTGAGGTCGATAAGGTCTTCAGGAAGAGCCGGTAGACCGGCGCGTGGATGAGCCATATCTCTATTTTGCCGCAATGCGTCACAATAGAAGACATGAATACACTGAATCGTTCTGGCGTGGTAGATCTGAGTCAGATAGTTACACCGCAAACAGCAGACGGGGCGGAGGTTTCCTATTCCCGGGTTTTCACTGAAGTTGACTTTCAAGAGGCGCTGAGCGCTTCGGTGCGTTTTCCAGTGATTTTGCTACTCACCATGGATTCAGCGCCAGAGACACATGCGCTTAGCGACCTGCTAGTGCGTTTGACGAATAAGGCTGCTGGCCGTTGGTTACTCGCCAAGGTGGATGTGCAAACAAACCCTAGAGTAGCTCAAGCGTTACAGGTGCAGGCAGTGCCGGTGGTGGTCGCTTTCATCGGCGCTCAGATGGCACCGCTGTTTCAGGGTACTAAGGATGAATCGGAAGTCAGCGCACTGCTGGAACAGGTGGTGCAAACGGCGGTGGCAAACGGCATCACCGGGCGCGCTCAACCGGTTCCGGGGGGTCTTACGGTATCCACCGGAGAAGAAGATGCGCAGCAAACGCCCGCAGCCGACCCGAGATTCCTTCCTGCTGACGAAGCGCTAGCGCGCGGCGATTTTCAAGGCGCACTCACTGAGTTCGAGAAACTGTTGCAGGCGAACCCGCGTGACACCGAAGCCGCTGCAGGCAAGGCACAAGTGTCCTTGTTGTTACGTACCGTAGATTTGGATGGAGCTGAGACGATAGCTGCCGCGAACTCCGCCCCGAATGATGTCGTCGCTCAGTTGGCTGCCGCCGACATCGAGGTCGTCACAGGTGAGCTAGCAGCAGCTTTCGCAAGATTACTGCGAATTATTCGAGAACAATCTGGTGCCGATCAAGATGCCGCCCGAAAGCGGCTGCTAGAACTATTCGCCACTGCCGACCCAGGAGATGCTGCGGTAGCGCACGCCCGTCGAGAATTAGCTGCCGCACTGTTTTAAGGCCATGGCTTTTGATATTTGATTGCGAAAGATAAAACTATTACAAATAAACGCTTGCGGCAGCAGTATGGCGGCGAATGCTCTAAAGTAAAGAAGTACGCTACGTAATCATCCCAAATTGTGGACTCAAAGATGACAATCCACAATGGGAAGAGGAGCTATGAGCAGGGACAAGCCGGAGTATCTGACGAGTGGTGTGGAGCGTGCGTCCTACGGCCTTTATTTTGTTGGCCAAAACATCTTCTACATGCTTTTGATGATCTTTTTGGTTACGTACTTTACCGACGTAGGTATTCCCGCTGCGGCGGTGGGGGTCATCACACTAGTTGTGAAGATTTGGGATGCTATCAACGACCCTATCTTCGGCGGCATTGTTGATAAAGTGAAGTTTCGCGATGGGAAATTCCTGCCGTGGCTGCGTATCTCACTCATCGCTATCCCTATCGCTACGGTGCTCCTTTTTGCGATTCCCGCTGGGCTTTCTCTAACGGCAAAAATTGTTTGGGCTGCTCTCGGTTATATCCTGTGGGATACCGCATACACTATCTGCGACGTACCTATATTTGGCATCGTCACTACTTTAACCAGTAAAGTAGCGGAACGAACGTCTCTGATAGCTATCGGACGGGTGGCGGCGCTGCTGGCTGCCGGGATGGTAGGGGTGGTGGTTCCTTTAGCGCGTACTGCTATCGGCGGCTGGCTGATGATGGCGTTGGTGTTATCGGTGGTCGCGCTAGGCACGATGGTGCCGATATGTTTCACTGCAAAGGAGCGCATCCAACCACAAAGCGCAGCGACAGAAACCACTTTGCAAAATATGGTGCTTTTTGTGGTGCGCAACAAATACATGCTTATCTGCTTCGGCGCTCTGCTGGTTTATGGAGCGGCGAGTATCCACACGGGTTACGCTTTATACACTGCGCGCTTCCTGCTAGGTGATGAGGGGTTGGCTACCATTTTGATGCTACTCAGCATCGCGCCATCCATCGTATTAGGGGTTTTCGTACCTGCTATCACTCGTCGTGTCGATAAATACTATCTGTTTATCTGGGCAATGATCGCTATGGCGTTGCTGAGCATCCCAGCATATTTTGTGGGTTACCGCAACGTTACTTTTTTCTTCATCATGCAGGTGGTGCGCTTCCTGCCAATGGGCATTATCGCCGTAGTCATGTTCATGTTTACCCCGGACTGTGCCGAGTATGGCCTATATAAAACCGGTATTTCGGCACCGGGTATTTCGTTTTCAATTCAAACTTTTACCGCAAAAATGACGGGCGCTCTGTCGGCCTCCCTCGGAGCCTTTGCGTTAGCGGCTATCGGCTTTGTATCGGGTGAGAACGCCGTGCAACCTACCGGTTTTAACGACGCATTCTGGGTCATTAGCAACATCATCCCCGTTGTTGGTTGCACATTGGCGGTATTGATCTTGACTCGCTATAAACTGCGCGATAAGTACGTACAGATAATGGCGCGTCACAACGCAGGAGAGATCACGCGGGATGAGGCTGAAGAATTGTTGGCGGGGAAAATCTAAAACATCAGGGAAATCTGATGCGACAAAGTAAGAGTTAAGGAAAAATCATGGACGGCAACGAACTGGTAGCACAGCTAAGTCTGGAAGAGAAAGCGGCACTGTGTTCTGGAGGAGATTTTTGGCACACCAAAGGCATAGAACGGCTAGGTATAACACCGCTGATGCTCACAGATGGCCCGCACGGGTTGCGGAAACAAGCCGGTGATGCTGATCATTTAGGAATCAACGTCAGTGTGCCGGCCACTTGTTTTCCGCTCTCGTGTGCCACGGCAGGCAGTTTCGACGAAGATTTGCTGCGAGAAATCGGCGTAGCACTAGGGGAGGAGTGTCTACAGGAGCAAGTCGCGGTGATTTTGGGGCCAGGTGCCAATATAAAACGTAATCCACTATGCGGGCGCAACTTCGAGTATTTCAGTGAAGACCCATATTTGACGGGTCGCATGGCGGCGGCCATCATCAGCGGCATTCAGAGTAAAGGGATAGGTACCTCGCTGAAACATTACGCTGCCAACAGCCAGGAACGTCTCAGAATGACCAGCAACTCAGTGGTAGATGAGCGAGCACTGCGAGAAATCTATCTGAGTGGCTTTGAGATGGCGGTGAAGCACAGCCAACCTTGGACGCTGATGTGCAGCTACAACATGCTAAACGGCACTTATGCCAGCGAAAACAAATGGTTGCTAAGCGATGTGTTGCGCGATGAATGGGGCTTTACGGGTTTGGTTATGTCTGATTGGGGTGCCGTCAATGAGCGAGTAGCCGGTGTAAAAGCCGGGTTAGATTTGGAGATGCCCGCTTCTAATGGCATCAACGACGCAAGAATTGTTGCGGCTGTTCGCGCGGGTGAACTAAGCGAAACTGAGCTAGACCGGGTGGCGGTGCGAGTCGCAGATATGATTCTGAAAGGTATGGCGGAGAGCGTTACCGGTTATCGCTATGACGTGGATGCGCATCACGCGCTAGCGCGTCGGGCTGCTGCCGCCAGTTGTGTGCTGTTGAAAAACTGCGACAACGTGCTACCGCTGCAACCAGACGTGAAAGTGGCGCTCATCGGAGCCTTTGCTAAAACGCCGCGTTATCAAGGAGCCGGTAGTAGCAAGATCAACCCCACTCGAATAGACAACGCCTTTGACACGCTACTGGACATGGGTTATGACGTGGCGTACGAACCAGGCTATTCGTTGACGTTAGACGCTGAGTCGAGCGACGCTCTTATCAAGGATGCGCAACGGCTAGCGGCTACTAAAGACGTGGCCATCATTTTCGCTGGTTTGCCTGATGAGTATGAAAGCGAAGGGTTCGACCGGGAAAACCTCGCTATGCCAGAAAAACAAAATCGCTTAATTGCAGCGGTGGCTGCTGCCAACCCAAACACCATTGTGGTGTTGCAGCTTGGCGCGCCGGTTGAACTGCCTTGGGCTAGCCAAGTGAAAGCCATTTTGGTGAGTTATCTGGGGGGGCAAGCTGGCAGTAGCGCCGCTGTCGATGTGCTGGTCGGTGCTGCCGAACCGGGCGGTCGGTTGGCTGAGACTTGGCCAGTGTGCTTGGCAGATGTCCCTAGCCCCCCCCCCTACTATCCGGCTTTGGGGCTTAGCGCCGAGTACCGCGAGAGCATCTTTGTAGGCTATCGCTACTATGACAAAACTGAAGTTGCTCCGGCATACCCGTTCGGTTACGGATTGAGTTACACCACGTTTGAATATGACGGGTTTAATTTGGAGTTGTCAGCGCCAGATACCACAGCAACAGAGGTGTCTGTGAGCTTCACAGTTACCAATACCGGCACTAGACCCGGTAGTGAAGTGGCGCAGGTTTATGTCGGCTTGTCTGCTGAGTCCGCTGCGGCATCTACGGTGTTTCGTCCTGTTCGAGAACTGAAAGGTTTCACCAAGCTACAGCTACAACCCGGTGAATCTCAAAAGGTATCTGTTAAATTGGATGCCCGCGCTTTCTCCTACTACAACGTGGCGGCCAAGCAGTGGGCTATCGAAACTGGTACGTATGTTGTCAGTGTCGGTGCATCCAGTTCAGATATTCGGCTATCAGGTACGGTAAATATTATCGGCGACGGTTTGCAAAGCCAGCTAGCTTCCCTGCGAGATTGCGCGCCTGAGTACTACAATTTGCGCAAAGGTGAACCGCTTAAGATCAGCGGTGCATCCTTTGCGGCCGCTTATGGCAGCCCACTGCCGCCGACCAAACGCGCTCCTGGAACTCCTTACACCGCCAACTCAACGTTATCCGACATCAAAGATAAGTTGATCGGCAAGCTGCTCCTCAGCCAAGTGCGCAAGAACGCCGCGCAAATGTTGGACGGCAGTGACGAATCTATAGTGCGCATGATGGAAGCTGCGCTACTGGAGATGCCGCTACGCAGTCTCGTCACCATGAGCAACGGCCAGTTATCAATTCAGCAGCTAACGGGAATCCTCGACATGTTAAACGGCAAACCTTTACAAGGAATACGGAGTTTACTGCGAAAGTGATTTTGGCGCTAGTGAACCGGTTTGGACGACAACTCCGACACTCCCAACCCGCCAGCTTCCGAAACGCAGCACACCCACCGCCGCCGAATGATCTAGTTTCCAGGCAAGTCACGCTGCAGTGACGCATGGCTTAAGCCAGAGCGCAGCTAGCGGGGGTACATCGACGACTAACCAGTGGTTGCCTGTCGGGTCGGAGGTAGTTTGATATGAGCGGGTAGTGCTGAAAACATCGGCTCCGTCGAAAGCGGCATCGTCGGTGTTTAGTAGTACGTCCCAAACGCCGGGAACGGGTACCTGCAAACCGTATCCAGGGCGAGGTACTGGTGAAAAATTGACGATCACCGCCACTTGAGAATCGTCTGCGGCGATGCGCCGCCATGAGAAACAGTTGGCGCTACCATCGTTAGCGTTAATCCAAGCAAATCCATTTGCGTCATGGTCAACGTCGTAAAGCGCCGCAGTAGCGGCCTGCACGCGATTCATAGTGCGTATCAACTCTCGAAGCCCACGGTGTCCCCACATGCCGTCCACCCACCATTCTAAAGCGTTGCCTTCATTCCATTCCGCACGTTGCCCCCACTCCTGTCCCATGAACTGCAACTGTTTACCAGGAAACGCCCATTGGAAAGCATAAAACGCCCGTAAGGTGGCAAATTTTTGCCAATCGTCGCCCGGTATTTTGTTAATCATCGAACCTTTACCGTGTACCACTTCGTCATGGCTGATCGGCAAAATGAAGTTCTCCGAATAGGCGTACACCATAGCGAACGTCATCTCGTTATGATGGTAACTGCGGTAGATCGGGTCGAGTGCCAGATAGCGCAGCGAGTCGTTCATCCACCCCATGTTCCACTTAAAACCAAATCCAAGACCTCCCCAATCGATAGGTTTGCTGACACCACCGAATGCGGTGGATTCTTCGGCGATCACCGTCACTCCGGGGGCACGTTCGTAGAGATGACGGTTGTTGTAGCGTAAAAAGTCGATAGCTTCCAGATTTTCTCGCCCACCGTAGATGTTGGGCAACCATTCGCCAGCAGTGCGGCTGTAGTCGAGATACAGCATCGATGCCACCGCATCCACTCGAAGACCGTCCACATGAAACTCATCCACCCAGTACCAAGCGTTGCTGACTAGGAAACTTTTCACTTCGTTGCGACCATAGTTGAAGATATAAGTACCCCAGTCCATATGCTCACCTTTGCGGGGATCGGCATGTTCATACAGCGCGGTGCCGTCGAAGCGTCCCAAAGCCCAATCATCTTTCGGGAAATGCCCTGGTACCCAATCAAGAATTACGCCGACTCCAGCGTTGTGCAGTGCATCAATTAGCGCCCGGAGGTCGTCTTCCCCGCCGAGTCGGGGGTCGGGGGAGAAGTAGCCTGTCACCTGATAGCCCCAAGATGCCGGTAGGGGATGCGCGGCCACTGGCATCAACTCCACATGGGTGTATCCCATCCAGCGCACATACTGTGGCAACTCAAGCGCTAATTCGCGGTAACTCTTCCCTGGCCGCCACGAACCCAGATGCAACTCATAAATACTCATCTGTTGTCGGTAGAGATCGCCGGTTGCTCGGCGGGCAAGCCAAGCGGCATCACTCCAAACGTAATGCGACTCGGTGACAATGGAAGCGTTGTCCGGGGGCGTTTGACAGGCGCGAGCCATCGGGTCTGCTTTCTCTACCCAAGAGCCATCGGCGCGTTGAATCTGGTACTTGTAGAGCGTGCCTTCACCGACACTTTCCACCCACAACCCCCACACTCCAGAACCGGGAATCAACTCCATGTCGTCACCTGTCCACCAGTTGAAGTCGCTGAGTAAGCGCACCTGTCGGGCGTTTGGTGCCCACACCGCGAACCTGGTACCACTTAGCGCGCTACGGTTGTCGGTATCGAGCGTGAGCACATGGGAGCCGAGACGTTTCCATACCTCGGTATCCCCGCCGTTGTGAAACCCCTCTAAATCCCGGCCGGTGAGATTTCCGAGTCGTTCATTCATGAGCCTTCCCTTCGTTGATGCGGGTGAAGATGTGCGCTGGTTGGTCTGGGGTGAGTCGTACGAAGTTCTCCTGTTGCCAGATATAGCTAGCTGCGCTTAACTCATCATGTACATTGAACTGCGCAGTGTCGGGCATCCCTAATGCGTTCATGTCTAAGCGCACCGTAGCGGATACCGTATTCGACTGGTCAAGGTTTACCACCACGATCACTTGGTCGTTGTCCGCAGTTTTAGAAAACGCAAACAGTTGCTCATGTGAGGTTTGCAGCACTTGCGCGGTGCGTAGCTGTTGTAGCGCCGGGTGCTCGTGGCGGATACGATTCAACATAGTGATCAGCAAATTGAGATTCGGGGTAGCGTTGAAATCGCGCGGGCGGTACTGATATTTTTCTGAATCAAGATATTCTTCGCCATCGGCGCGCAACGGCGCATGTTCGAACAACTCGAACCCGGAGTACATCCCCCAAGCGGGACTCATAGTAGCCGCTAGGATAGCGCGGATAGCGAACGCCGCCGGATTGCCGCTTTGCAGATAGCTGGGGTTGATGTCGGGGGTGTTGACAAAGAAATTAGGGCGAAGCTGCCAAGCGCTAACGTGTGCCACCTCATGTAAGTATTCGGCCAACTCCCACTTGGTATTACGCCAAATGAAGTAGGTGTAACTTTCATGAAATCCCACTTTTGCTAAGGCTTGTAGCATCGCCGGACGGGTGAATGCTTCCGCAAAAAAGATAACCTCCGGGTGGCGTTCTTGCACGGTTGCTAATAACCATTGCCAGAAGTCGATTGGTTTAGTGTGTGGATTATCGACTCGAAAAATGGTGACACCGTGCTCAATCCAATACTCTAGGATTCGCAAACACTCCATACGGATACCCATAGGGTCACCATCGAAGTTGATGGGATAAATATCTTGATATTTCTTCGGTGGGTTCTCGGCATAGGCGATAGTGCCGTCCAACTGCTGCGTGAACCATTCGGGATGAGTGGCAAGCCAGGGATGATCTGGAGAAGTTTGCAACGCAAAATCAAGCGCTACTTCCAAGCCAAGACTTTTAGCTTTTGCGACGAATCGGTCGAACGCTGCTATCCCGCCTAGCTCCGGGTGAACGGTGTCATGTCCGCCTTGTGCGCTACCGATAGCCCACGGGCTACCAGGGTCG
>JAIRZI010000046.1 GCA_031267295.1 Propionibacteriaceae bacterium
GGACTTAAACCAGAGCCATTCAAAGTGATGACACACATCACGCGATTACCTATCGTCCGTCACTACGAGAAACCAAAAGGACGCGAAACAACCCAGTCATAAAAATGCCGCTTATGTGAGTCTTTCCAACTCGGATTCACTAAACAGAATCATCTTCTGCTCAGTGGTTACCTTTCTGGATTGCTTCGTCGCTTACGCTCCTCGCAATGACGGAGAAACGCAGTACACTACTGTACGTTGCTACGACACACCACCACTACACTCCCCCCAATGACGGAGAAACGCAGTACACTACTGTGCGTTGCTACGACACACCACCACTACACTCCCCACAATGACGGAGAAACGCAGTACATTACTGTACGTTGCTACGACACACCACCACTACACTCCCCACAATGACGGAGAAACGCAGTACACTACTGTACGTTGCTACGACACACCACCACTACACTCCCCACAATGACGGACTACGAATAGTCACACAAGAGCGAACATATCCTCACAACATGCAACAACCCGCAGTGAATAACACTTAAATAACTGGATTGCTTCGTCGCTTGCGCTCCTCGCAATGACGGGGGTTGGTTGGGTGTTTTCGTCGCTTGCGCTCCTCGCAGTGACGGGGGAACTAGGATTGTTACCCACACCAATACCGTCCGAATACCACATCTCTCACATTGACGAAAGAGACTGGGTAGGGTGAATAAGCTAACCGTGACACATCCCAAAAGGTACACAGTTTCGTCACTACTCCGAAAACGATTACTCCACTTTAGTGCAGAAAAACACACCAAAACAACAGCAAAATACCTAACCAAACCCGTATCCAACCCCCAAAACCACCCAAAGGCAGCGAACTCGGGTACCATTTGATGCAAAGCACAAGCAGAACTGCTATTTATGCGGCATAACGGACACTCTTGCGCGTAGCACAACGCAAAAAAAAATACGCTATCTTCTTTCGTAACTTTGCCACAGCCACCCAAACCGACAACATTTTCAAATAACGTCTAACCACCAACTTTTAGCGACCCGAGTTACGCGAAGCGCGCTGCATCTGTTGAATCTCTTCCATCAGATCTGGCAAAGGTTTATAGGCATCGGCAAGAATCACAGTCTCATCGGCTGCCAACCCAGAGGTTAGCGCAACTCGGCCACCTCCGATAGTGGAGTAACGCACCGCGCGAACTTCGGCCACGTCACCCGTCAACACCAGCACTTCGGCAGCGTCTCCTTCTCCCAAGATACGCACCGCGCTCACCGGCACCGTCACCACACGTTCACTGATTGCAGTTCGGATTTGCACCGTCGCCCGAGCACCCTCCCGAAGCGCATTAGCCGCCTCCAACGATGAAACCACCACCTGATAATCGGTAGAAGTCGCCGTCGCGGGCAGCAAGGCTTTAGCGCTTACAACTCCCGGCACCTCTGCGGCACCGACTTGGGAGATAGCCGCAGATTGTCCGGGAAATATCAACGGAATCTGCGCCAACGGCACGCTAAGAGTGAGCGTAACAGTGCCTGATCCGATGATGATAGCCGTCGCAGCACTACCCGCACGCTCTCCCACAGTAAACGGCAACTGCGCTAATATCCCAGTGATCGGGGTACGAATAGTGGCACTCTCTACGTCTAGTTCCGCCTGTTGCAAGCTACGTTCCGCACCGGACACCGCCACCCGAGCCGCCGCTATTGTCACCTCGTTTACATCGACACCACCCATCGCAGCGGCTAAAGCGCCTTGCATACTTTCCATGACGCTACTCATCAATGTCATGGCTTCCAATTGAGCGTCAATTAGTTCCACTCCAGCGCTAGCAAGATCGCCGATCAATGATAGACAAAACCCCAGATCGCCGACGACATCAGGCGAACTTTCGGTGGGCACAGTGGTAGTCGATGGTGTAGGAGAACCCGACGGCAACTGCGAAATAACATCAGTAGGCAGTAACGATGCTAAAACATCCGGTAGGTCTGTGGGCAACTGCGTAGGAAAACTTGTCGGCAACTGGGTAGGTAAGCCACTAGGCAACTGGGTAGGTAAACCACTCGGCAACTGCGTCGGCAATTCAGACGGCAGTTCACTTGGTAACTGTTCTATCAGCCACCCGCATTCGGTGCTCAATTGGAGGTACGCCGTTTCGGCTGCTTGTTGTGTCGTAGCCATGTTCTCCGCCAACCGTTGCATCTCAACCATCGCCTCGGCAATATCCATCGGTTGCGCATCAGACTCAGTTGCACTATCAGCGCTTTGCAGCGCCGCGCTCATATCACGCGCCGATTCCAATTGACTAAGGGAGTACTTGGCTCGCTCATATGTCGCCCGCGCAGTATCTAAAGCTTGTTGCAGTTCAGCAGTTGCGATGCGTGCGATTGGTTGTCCGGCTACCACTTCATCGCCAAGCGCCGCATACACTTCAACCACTTCGGCATCTATCGGGAATGAGATGGCGGCCTGGTTGGACTTCTCCACCGTGCCTAGAACCGTCACCACTTGTTCCACCGTACCTATGGTAGCGGTGGTGGTCACCCAGCGCGGAGGGGTGTACGTCAAACTACGAATTAAAGCAACGCCACCAAAAATTAGACCTACCAGCAATGCCAGCATGATCGCCAGATACATCGGAACTTTGATGCCAAACCCATCAGCCGATCTGAGTATCCAACCTTTCACTTTGCTAAACATCATTCGCTCCTTAAAGCATCAATCGGGGCTAGTTTGGCGGCGCGTGTAGCCGGATACACTCCGGCGACCACTCCCACCAACGCTGAAACTCCTAAAGCGATCAGTGAAGCAGGCACCGACACCACCACTGGTAAACCGATCAGACCGGGGATGATGGCGCTGGCGAGATACCCGAGAGCAAGCCCCAGCAACCCGCCGAACAACGCCAAAAACACCGCTTCGACAAGGAATTGGTTACGAATTGATGACGGACGAGCACCTAACGCTTTTCGCAACCCGATCTCTTTCACCCGTTCGGTGACTGACACCAACATGATGTTCATCACCCCTACCCCGCCGACCAGCAGCGAAATACCAGCCAAACCGGTAAGCAGCAGTGTGAGAAGCGTGGTCACCGACGACACCACGTCCATGATTGACTGCAAACTAGTGATTCCGAAATCCGGATGCTCTTCCGTTAATCCATGACTAGCTAACAACGCGGCATACGTCTCTTGATACGCCTGCGATAGCTGCCCCTCAGTAGCCACCGCGACATAGATCACCGCCACTTTGTTGGTGCCATTCATTAACCGCTGTGATTGGGTAGTCCACGGCATGACCACTAGATCGTCTTCACTCATCAACCCCATAGAACCTTGTGTGAGCAGTACCCCGACGACGTTGTACTGCGCAGAACCCATCAGCACCGCACGCCCGACAGCATCTTCGATAGAACCGAACAATTCGTTTGCAGTGTTCGTACCCAACACCACCACCGGCGCGGCATCATCTACTTCCATTTGGGTGAAAAACCGCCCGGCAGCCAAACTACGCGCCCGCACACTCAACCACTGCGGCGAAGTGCCGTATGCGGTAGTCGTCCAAGAATAATCACCCGCACTCACTGCTGAACTTGTCATCATAATAGGAGCTACGGCGGCAATATCTGGAGCTACTTCCGAGTCGGTGAGCATCTGGGCATCTTCAATAGTGAGTGTGCTCCGCAACGTGTTACCGCCAAAAATCGCATTGCCAGAACCGGGCATCACCACCAACAGGTTGGAACCAAGCGCCGAGATACGGTTGGTGATCTCCAACTTGGCACCCTCACCCAAACCGATCGTCAAAGTCACCGAAGCTATACCGATGAAAATACCTAACACTGTGAGCAGCGAGCGCATTCGACGCGAACGAATCGCTTCAAACGCAGTAGCGACGGTAAGCGCCCAATTCATAACACCACCGCCTTGCCAGCTTTAGCTGCCTTACCAGCTTTGGCCACTCCAGCAACTTTAATGACCTCAGCAGTCTTAACGTCTCCCGCAGCCCGAGACACCGCATTGTCAAGGTGAACAACCTCATTTTGTGGTTTGTTTTGCGCAGAATCGGCGGTGATTTGACCATCACGCACATAGACGATGCGCTGCGCAGTATCGGCTACTTCTTGATCGTGCGTGATCAAAATTATGGTGCGGCCTTGCGCATGTAGTTCTGAGAGCAACCCCAACATGTCGTTAGTGGACACCGAATCCAGATTTCCAGTGGGTTCGTCAGCCAGAATAATTGACGGGTTCGTCACCAAAGCTCGCGCCACCGCCACCCGCTGCTGTTGACCGCCGGATAACTCACCAGGACGATGCTCCGCTCGCTCCGACAACCCCACCTGCTCTAGCGCTTTAAGAGCACGCGCGGAGCGTTCCACCGCGCCAACGCCGGCATACACCAACGGCAGTTCCACATTGCGTCGCGCGTCTAAACTTGGCAAAAGATGGAACTGCTGGAAAACGAATCCGATACGCTTATTGCGAATCTCCGCCAGTTGGTTTTCGTTCAACTCGGCGACATCTTCACCATCTAGCAGATACTCCCCAGCGGTGGGCACATCAAGACAACCGATGATATGCATGAGAGTCGACTTTCCAGAACCCGACGGGCCGATGATAGCGACGTACTCTCCCGCAGCGATTTCAAGATCGACACCACGCAATGCATGTACCTCAACGGCACCAGTGTCATAAGTTTTCCAGATGTCCTGCATCTGCACTACAGGCGCTACGCTCACCGGTTCTCACCGCCCGGGGTAGGGGTAGAGCGCGCGGTGTTGCGTCCCGAATCGATGCTTGGCATGTATTGATCCCATGGGTTTGCTTGCACCGCACCGTAAGTAGTGGTCACCAACACGATGTCGTCTGCTAGCAACCCAGAAACTATCTCCGTAATGCCACTCTCAGTAAGCCCGGTGGTGACTACTTGTTCGCGTGAACCAGTTGCAGTTTTGACATATACCACAGTCTCATGCGAAGCGTTTACACTGATAGCGCCCGATGGTATCCCCACCACGGCGCTATGTGTTTCATATACGATCTCAAGCTGCGCGCCGGTGCCAGCGTACAGCACTTGCTCGCCAGCGATCTCCACGATAAGCGGAAACGCCGCCGCCCCACTAGCCGAATTGGCTATCACTCCCACCTCGATAACTTCGCCTGCGAGTAGATAACCGCTGCCTTCCGGCTTGATGGTCACACTTTGGCCTTTGCTCAGTTTGCCAATATCCGCTGGCCCGACACTCGCCTCCACTATGAAACGATTAGTTGAAATCATGGTGAGCGCAGTAACGCCAGAGCCACCGGATGAGGTCCCGCTACCGCTCACCCCACCGAGTATGGAACTGACATCGATACCACTGACGGAACCCAACGATGACACATCAAAACCACTGTATCCGCTGGAACCTCCGCCGATTTTATCGCCGGGCGCAACCTGCACTAACGCGACAGTACCGTCGAACGGCGCTTTGATGGTTGCAGCGTCCAAAGCTTTCTGAGCATTATCGTAAGCGTTCTGTCGGGTTTGCAGCGTCGATCTAGCGGCAGCGATACGCGCTTCATCTCCAGCGCTACTTGCCGCGCTATAGTCGGCGTGGGCGGCGCTCAACTGGGTAGCCGCCGAATCTAATTCGGCTTGGAGTTCGCTGGTGCCGATAGCGGCAAGCGGAGTGCCGGC
The DNA here is from genome assembly GCA_031267295.1 of Propionibacteriaceae bacterium. Classification (GTDB taxonomy): domain Bacteria; phylum Actinomycetota; class Actinomycetes; order Propionibacteriales; family Propionibacteriaceae; genus WRGV01. The sequence continues at coordinate 5,675 of JAIRZI010000046.1, forward strand.
AACGACCACATCCCCAACTTGCACGAAAACATCGCTGACGGTACCACTGCTGGAAAATGCTAAGTCGGCGCGGTGTTTCGGTTGAATGGTGCCCGACGATGCCACCGTGGCGTGCAATGAGACGATACGAGCCTCTACCTCGGTGGTAACCACTTTGTCTTCTTCGGCTCCGCCCTGCATCAACGACCAGACGATAGCGACCACTACCGCTACTGCTCCAAACAGCAAGCCGATAATCCCTTTGCGAGTCATGCCTTCACTGCGTCTGGCCACATCTCCCCCCCCCAAATAGTATTCAAACGATATATCAAACGATATATCTATATGTATAGCGGCAAGGCTAGCACGCCGCCGGTGCGCCGTTAGCACGTACATCAACCATAGTGCAACCCGATGCCAGACAACTGATACCGTGAGGGGTTAATGCAACCGAAGCGAACGCCAGTAGTACCACCCACACCGGTGGCGACCACCAAATATTCGGCAACAACAACATAGAAACGCCCACTCCCTGCACAATCATGCTACGCAGTATCAGCCGCCAACGCGCTCCGCCCTTAGGAGTTGGGCATAAAAAGACGATACGCTGCCCCAAAGAAGCGCCGTTGCCTATCAACGAAAACGCGAGCAGGTAACAAAGCGTCAACCCGACAGCGACACTATCAATAATTAACTGCGTCTGTTCACTACGGGCGGCGCTTCCAGTGAACAGACGTATCCCGATATCTTGTACCATCAAAACGATATTTACAACCATTCCAGTGAACATTAAGTCGAGCAGTTGACCCATCCAACGCCGACTCCTGGTGAGCGCTTGAGCATTCATTCGCTGAGCCGCCATAATAGCCGGATCGGCAGCTAACCTCGGCAAAAACAACGCTAACACTGCACCAAACAACGCCCCTAATGTATTAGCCAACAGATCATTGATGTCAGCGACACGATAACTGCACGGCTCCAAAAACCAATTTCCGGTGTACTGCGTGAGTTCGATAGTGAGCGACATAGCGAAACCAAGCGCTACGGTGCGTCCTGCGCCGAACCCCCATAATTGCCGCACAATCACCCCAAGCGGTACAAACAACACCACGTTCAGCACCATCTGCATCATCTCCTCGCTACGTAGTAGTTCGCTTAAAGGGCGACCGGTGAAACTGCGCACCATATCGCGGAAGTACAACGTCGGGTCGAGTATGAAGTGTCTGGGATGGGTAGCACAAAAGTCGGCGGTGATATTCGGCAGCGGAAACAAGGTATAGCTGATAACAGCAGTAAGGTAAACCAATCCGATGCATAGCCAGATCGAACGAGAGAAACTGAACTTGCCGTAACGTCGATACTGAAAAATCACCACCGGCACATACAGCAGCAGCGACAGTAGGCCGCCTATGATCACTGAGTTAATCGCCTGGGTAAGCATGGGGGTTGCTCCTTGAAATAACACCGTTCAGTTCCACCTTACCGGTTCAAAGAAGCCAACAAGTGAGCGCTACCGGCGCTAAAAGAACCCAATTGATTGGTTATCGCGTGAACTCAATACGCCCGAGTTTTTCCTTTTTTTATGCGGAAGTAGTTATGGTGATGTAAACCTTGGGCTTAAATCAGAGCTATTCAAAGTGGTGATATACATCATGTGGTTACCTATCGTCCGTCACTGCGAGCGACCAAAAGGACGCGAAGCAACCCAGTTATAAAAGTGCCACCTACA
>JAIRZI010000028.1 GCA_031267295.1 Propionibacteriaceae bacterium
ACCCCCCCCCCCCCCCCCCCCCCCCCCCCCCCACACACCCACCCCCCCCCACCCCCCCCCCCCCCCCCCCCCGGCCCCGCGCCCCCCCCCCCCCCCCCCAACGCATAAAACCCCGCCAAAAGCAACACTGGCAGCACTCGCATCTGAAGAAAACCCAAAACCCCCACCAGCAGACAGCACAGAAACAAGAAGACCTAAAACCGCCCCACGCATCACCCTCATACTGCTTCCAGACACTTATACCAACTCCTCAACATCAAACGCATACCATTAAACAAAACTTAACAACCGTTATCATACCGTCCCACACATCCGCCGAATCAAATCCCTCACCAAATCCGATAACCTGACAGACCCCGGCGACACAACAACGCACAGTAACATATCGGGTTTCCCCGTCATTGCGAGGAGCGTAAGCGACGAAGCAATCCAGAAAAGTAATTACTGAGCAAAAGAGGTTTCTGTTCAATAAACCCGAACTAGAAAGACTCACATAAACGACACCTAAATAACTGGATTACTTCGCGCCCTTTTGGACACTCGCAATGACGGACGATAAGTTAACCGCGTGATGTATATCACCACTTTGAATAACTCTGATTTAAGCCCAAGGTTTACACCACCATAACCACGTCCACACTAAAAAGGAAAAACTCTGGTCCCAGTTACCTACCACAAACACTAAACCCAATCATCCAACAAAATTAGAAAAAGACCGACCGGAAAATTACAGACTTCCCTTAAACAAAATTCAAAAATAACCATCAAGCGGCGGATAGCTGGCGAGTTTTAGTAGCAGACTCATAGCGTCGGTTGCACCAAGTGAGTGCCCAAGGCGGCGGCGGCGTTCTGCGCTGTTTCACGGGCGGCGGAGATACTTTCCCCCCGAGCCAAGGTAACGGCAACGCGACGATGCCCGTGCACTTCTGGTTTACCGAAAAGTCGCAACTCGGTACCCGGAACCACTAACGCAGCGTCCACCGCATCGAAAATCGGCACACCGTCACCGGTAGCTAACACCGCGCAGGATGCACTCGGCCCATACTGCGTAAGCGCAGGTATCGGCAAACCGAGCAACGCCCGCGCGTGGAGCGCAAACTCACTTAAATCTTGACTGATCAACGTAACTAACCCGGTGTCGTGCGGTCGAGGGCTAACTTCGGAGAACAGCACGTCGTCACCAACCACAAACAACTCCACACCAAAGATTCCAAAGCCACCCAACGCACTAGTCACCTGTTCTGCGATAGCACGCGCCTTAGCGAGCGCCACTGCGCTCATGGGTTGTGGTTGCCAACTCTCGCGGTAATCGCCGTCAATCTGCACATGCCCCACTGGTTCGCAGATGGTACAACCGCCACTATGCTGCACAGTGAGCAACGTGATCTCATAATCAAACTTCACGAAACTTTCAACGATCACCCGCGCATTCATTCCCCGGTTGCCCCGCCCACCAGTTTGTGCATATTCCCAAGCTGAAACAACATCAGCCATAGTGCGCAACAACGACTGTCCCTTGCCAGACGAACTCATCACCGGCTTAACCACACACGGCAGACCAATCTGAACAACCGCAGCCTGAAACTCTTCAAAAGTATCAACAAACAAGAACGAACTGGTAGGCAACCCCAGCTCCTCAGCCGCAAGCCGCCGGATACCTTCTCTATCCATCGTAAGCCGAGCTGCGCGTGCGGTCGGCACCACCCGCACCACACCTGCCGCCTCCAACTCCTGCAAAGTAACAGTAGAGATCGCCTCAATCTCGGGAACAACTATGTCGGGTCGCTCCCGCTCAATAAGTGCGCGCAACGCTTCACCATCCAACATATCTATGACATGGTATCGGTGTGCCACCTGCTGCGCAGGTGCGCCTTCATAGCGATCAACCGCAATCACCTCAACGCCCAACCGCTGTAGTTCGATCACCACTTCTTTAGCAAGTTCCCCACTGCCCAGCAACATCACTTTCGTAGCTGTGGACGTGTTCGGAGTTCCGATTCGTACGCTCATACCCCTAAGCTTATGTTGGAATAACCCCACTCAAGAGCCGATGACCACCGGATTACCAGTTAACTTCATTTCAGGCTTCGCCTTACCAGCTACGAAAAACCCCTCTACTAGCGCTGATGCGCTAGAGTAGCTAGGTTGCCTAAAATCCTAAAGAACGGCCATTTCATGCCGAGCACTGCTCAGAAAACATTTCGTCCCAACACTGCGACTTTCGATTCCCCTGAAGTTTCCTTCGCTGACCTTGGTTTACCACCGCAGTTAGTGAAATCGTTGGACGCACTGGGTCTTAAACACCCCACCCCTATTCAGACAGCGGCGATCCCCGTCTTGTTGAACGGACAAGATTTGGTTGGCATAGCGCAGACTGGAACAGGCAAGACTGCCGCATTCGGGTTGCCAATGCTCACCCGCATTGATTCTTCCGTTTATCATGTTCAAGCGCTTGTTCTCGCTCCCACTAGAGAACTGGCCTTGCAGGTGCAACGCTCGATCGCTGATTTTGCCGGGCAAGATTCCAGTGTTCGCACTCTCGCAGTTTACGGGGGCGCACCCTATGCACCTCAAGAACGCGCACTGCGCGCCGGTGTTCACATCGTAGTAGGAACCCCCGGACGGATAATCGATCATCTGCAACGCGGACGTTTGGATTTCTCTAAAGTGCGCTTCGTAGTACTTGACGAGGGCGACGAAATGTTGCGTATGGGGTTCGCCGAAGAAGTGGAACAAATCATGGATGCGATACCTAAAAATCGCCAAATGGCTTTGTTCTCTGCAACGATGCCCGCCGGGATTCGTAACACTGTCGCCAACCAGCTACATAATCCGGTGGAGATCGCTATCACTCCGCAGTCATCCACCGTCGCCACCACTACGCAGTTATTTGCGGTGGTGCCGCCACGTCATAAGCTCAGTGCGCTAGCACGTGTGTTGGTCACTTCGGACACCGACGCTTCACTAGTGTTCGTACGCACCCGAGCGAACGCTGAGGAGGTTTGCACTGCGCTCGTTGAGCGCGGAATTGCTGCCAGTGTCATTAGCGGTGATGTTAGTCAAGTGGAACGAGAAAAAGTGGTGGAACGCATCCGGGCGGGACAGATACGCACCTTGGTGGCAACCGATGTCGCTGCCCGCGGCCTAGACATCAGCCGAATTGGTTTAGTTGTCAACTACGATCTCCCGCACGACGCTGAGGCGTATGTACACCGTATCGGTCGTACGGGACGAGCGGGTCGCAGCGGTGCCGCACTCAGTTTTGTTGGGCCTAAAGAGTTGGGCAAACTGCGTCGCATTGAACAGCATGTCGGAGTGAAACTAGCAGAGTTCACTATCCCCACCCCAGCCGAAGTAACCGCCCATCGAGTTTCTGCTTTGCTCGCCCAAATACCGGCACGTATCGCCAAAGGCAGACTAGACATAGCCTTAAACGCCGTTGGACACTTCATCTCCACTAACCGAAACCTAGACGATGCCACTCAGATCGTGGCGGCACTCGCCGCAATAGCTGTAGGTGATACCGGTTCTTGGGTAGAAAAAGAAGAATCGGAATCTCGCCGCGATTTGAGCGACAAACGCCCACCCCGCAAGAAACAACCTGCGGCAACGGTAAACACAAAACATTCCCGCACAACAAGCGTTACTCACAACACAGATAAGCGCTTCGAGAAGCACTCGCATAAGCGCAAAAGTATAGCCACTACCTGGGATGCAAAACCGCGCCGCAAGCATTAACTACGTAACTCGTTGCCAGACAGGTTAACTAGTGTGCGTTCCAGCGGAACGTAGCTCCACACACGCTTGCACTACGCGAGCCGCCATTCCCGTCTCAGCGGCTTTACCCCAAGAGCGCGGGTCATAGAGTTTCTTGTTGCCAACTTCGCCGTCTATCTTAAGCACGCCGTCATAGTTGGCCATCATGTGAGCAACCACCGGCCGGGTGAATGCGTACTGCGTGTCGGTGTCAATGTTCATCTTCACTACACCGAAATCCACCGCATCGCTGATCTCTTGCGGGCTTGATCCGGAACCGCCGTGGAAAACCAGATCGAAAGGACGCTCAACCCCATACCGCGCACCCACTGCGTCTTGAATCTCCTTGAGCACCGCCGGACGTAGTTTCACCGCACCTGGCTTATATACCCCATGCACATTCCCGAAAGTAAGCGCGGTGAGGTAGCGTCCGCGTTCACCAAGCCCCAAAGCTTCGACGCTCGCCATACCATCGGCAATAGTGGTGTAAAGCTTTTCGTTTATCTCATTAGAAACGCCGTCTTCTTCCCCACCAACTACGCCAATTTCAACCTCTAAGATGATGTGCGCAGCGGCGGCGCTTGCTAATAACTCCTGCGCGATCTGCAAGTTCTCGGCGAGCGGCACAGCGGAACCATCCCACATATGCGATTGGAACAGTGGGGTCTTGCCAGCATTCACCCGCTGTTGGCTGATAGCTAGCAGTGGCCGTACATAGCCGTCAAGTTTATCTTTCGGGCAGTGATCGGTGTGTAATGCGATATTGCTGCCATACTTCGCCGCCACCACATGCGCATACTCTGCAAGCGCCACCGCACCAATGACCATATCTTTAACCCGTTGACCGGAAAGAAATTCAGCGCCACCGGTGGAAATCTGCACAATACCATCGCAACCTGCCTCAGCAAACCCCTGTAGCGCTGCGTTCAGTGTTTGCGAACTAGTGACATTGATTGCCGGGTATGCGAAGTGACCCGCCTTTGCACGATCCAGCATCTCGGCATAAACTTCTGGCGTAGCGATGGGCATAATTGCACTCCTTTTCGCGTGATTTGGCTACGTAAAACGATCCGTCTACCAGTGTCTCATGCTTTAAGTGTCGCTGTTGGCTAAATCGCTTAAGTTGGCCGCTAGTTAATAGCTATCCCCTACACAATGCGATCTAGCTTATGCAAACTGAGCACTCGCGCACCGAGCGTAGCGGAACGGATTGCAGAATCAATGGTGCCAGGCAACACATTCAGGTAAAGAAATGGCACGCTCCAAGACCTGCCATCCGACCAACGCACCACTAGCTCTGCTCCCGGAGTTTGAGTATGAGCGCGAGCGCTGATATTTATCTCATTCCAACTAGCGCGATCTGGGCCGGGGGTACGCGGATCGGCGAGCGCCACTCCAGCGGCATCAATGCGTAACGCTGGGCCGACCGGCATGTCAGTTAACAGGTTGACCAAATGCGCCATATTCGCAGTGCCGTGCCCCATCCGTGCCACCACCAAACCGAGCATGGACGCGATGAGCCACATTGACCAGTCGAGCGTCACCGGATCGTACGCTTCCAGATGTACGCTTTCAGGGATGGCGCGCCCCGGCAACACCGACTGTCCCAGCATGGTGGCTACTATCCCCACCAACAAGCAGAACACTCCAGTTGCCATAACCGCCGTAGTTGCTATTTTGCGCGCTAGAAAACCGTAACTGCGAACGTCATTGATGCGCCATAACATCAACAGCACCGCCCCTGCGACGACGAGTGCGGCGATAGCAATCAACACAATCAGTAACACTGTAGGAACCCAAGTTAAATCTGCGAACGTCTCGTCACTATAGAAATGCGACGTTACTCGTATCAGCAAAGTTGGTGGGAGCAGCAGCACAACTGTCACCATGTGCGTTATCGCCAATACCCAACTGGTTTTAGACGATCCCGGTGGCGCAGATTTCGCCATAAATAACGCGACAAGTTGTCCTACTATGGCTGCAGCAATGGCGAGCAACATAAGCGTGGTAGCTAGTTGAAAATCGACCTTATGCCCGTTGCTGTACCAGATGAACCCGGCGAAAAGTAAAGAGATCACTAACGAAATCACCCGGCCACGCACCGCACTCTGCGCTCCGGCTACCAGTTTCAGCAAGCGTGTTGCATCGTAGTACGCAATGAAAGCGTAGTCATCCGGGTTCTGGATGGGGGATGACTTCTCTACAACTGATTGCACGACTTCGAGTTTACTTTGGTCTTGGTGCCAGACGCATGAGTTGCCGTAAGGGAACTGTAATGAATATACAGGGAGAAGATACAGCTCGCGTAGATTGCTGTGTTTAGCGAGACGTGGGCATTACGTTTCAACTACTCATCCGGTTGTTTTTGTATATTCGAATGTGATCATTAGTTGCGTATTATCTGCCGTGGTACCTGAACGTCCGTTATAAATAATCAAGTTTCCAGAAACAATAGGGAACGCATAATAATTAGCAGGCCCGTACGCACCCGGGTCAAGGGCAACAACTTCAGATGTTATCAACTTATCAACATTTTCCGCCAACACTGTTGCCACGGGACCCATTGTCTGGTTAGTACCCGCATTGATAGCTGACGTTGTCCTATAAGTGATTGTTTTGCTGTATATTGTTTCGCCGTTGAGCCATTTTTTGCCGGTGTTTTTTTCTGTTAGGGAGTAGTTTTCGTTTAGTTCGGGTGGGGTGATAGCTTTCGGGGGAATATAGTACAAATAAATGCCCGAATCGTTGCCTGCTCTTCGACTGATAACATCTCCTTCGTCAAAAGCAATTATCCCATTCCAATTGCCGGGAGGATTATGATTTGAATTTGTTCCGCCACCTACAGCAACACCGTTGATAAACACGTAAGCCTCAATTACCCCATTACCTTCACGCACATACCAGGCTGCAAAACCTGCTTTGGTTGCTACCCA